>DATCFS010000093.1:0-14680 GCA_036509375.1 Acidimicrobiales bacterium | reverse complement strand
CAGTTAAAAGAGCTCGATCTGACCGGTGCGGTGGTGAACGCAGCGGGCGACATCGCAAGTTTCGGTGGTCCTGACGTTGGCCAAAGGTTTCGTTTCGGTGTCGTTCGACCCGACGATCCCATGAGGCTGGCGTGCATCCTCGAGTCGCCGGGAGCCGTCGCAACCTCGGGCACCTACGAACGCGGTAATCACCTCATTAATCCCTTCACGGGAGAGGCGACGTCGACCGTATCGGCGACCGTTACGGGGCCGGAGCTCGGGTTCGCCGACGCGCTCGCCACGGCCTTGGCAGTCGCTGGTCGCGACGGCATCGAGTTCATCGACGCGCTCGAGCACTATGAGGGTCTCATTATTGAACCGGCCGGCACCCAGGTGAAGAGTCAGGGATTCGAAATGGTGGAGAATCTTCTCGTTTGACGTCGCCGCACGTAGACCCGGTTCTTCGTCACGAGACGCTCGCGGTCCATCGCCTAGAAGCGACGACGAAGACGGAGTGAGAGCGGTCGTCCGTCGGGATCGAAAATGAGCCGGTACACGACGCCGGCCCAACACCGACTGGCACGCCCGACCGGTTCAATTACGTGCGGACGGATCCGACACGACGGTCGTTCACCTTCATTGGGACTCGTCCGCCAACGTTCGAGTTCGTCGGCGGTCCTGCGCCAAAGAACTGAACTGTCGGAGAGATTCAAGAGATCGGGATCGTTGGGCGTTCTTCCGAGGTGTTCCGACCAGAGCGAGAGCCGCAACGCCCGAGCAAACCTGCGGCTCCCGTCACCGAGGCCGCCCGGATCAATCGGGATTCGGTCATCGAGTTCGCTGTCAATCACCGCGCACGAGAGCTCCGAGTCGTGAGTCCACGAACGTCGATTTAGATTGTCCGATCCGACGGTTGCCCACACGTCGTCAATGACACAGACCTTGGCGTGAACGTACACGGGGGTGCCCGCTTCGTTCTCGATGTCGTAGATCCCGACGCGGTCGCCGCCGGCCCTTCGCAAGATGGCGAGAGCTCGCGCCTGAGCCAGCCGGCTCGGAGGACCCGACAATTTGCTGTCTTTGTCGGGGTAGCGCGGAACGATGCCGATGACTTGCAGTTGGGGATGTTGACGTAACGCTGCGGCGAGGAGTTTTGCAATCTCGACGGACCACAAATATTGATCCTCGATGTAGATGACGTTGCGCGCTCGCCTGATCGCCTTCGCAAATGCTCGCGCGACGCTTCGCTCCCCTCGGGGCGCGAACGCGTACCTGGGATTTCGTGAAGGATAGGTCCGAAGGACTTGCACTGCGTGCCCCCCTCGCGGCGCTGGATCGCCCAGTGGCTCGGGGAGAGGTCGCGTGACGCGGTCCCGCGACATCGCCCGTGAGAGCAGTGCCCGCAGTCGACCGGAATGATTGAGCGGCATGGGATCTTCCCATCGTTCTCGGAACGTGCACTCGAGTTGGCTCACCGCCGGTCCTCCAATTTCAAGCTGAACGTCATGCCAAGGGGGCCGAGGTCCATACCGCGGATCCAATTTGATGACTTGGACGTCTCCGTCGTGGCTGGCGTCATCTCGACGCCCATGACTGAGATCGACGCCCCCAATGAAGGCAACGTCGTCATCGACACGAGAGGGATGTCGGATGAGGACCAATTTTTGGTGGTGCGATCCCCCTCGGCGCACCCGTTCGTCGAGCAACACTTCGCCTCCCGCCTCGGTCACCTCAACGGCCAGGTGGTGATTTTGTTGCTTATTGAAGCCGAAGCGATCACTATGTGAACGCCAGAGCAGCCCCCGAACGTCGACGCCACGTCGACACGAATTCGCGAGGAGGGTGGCAATCGATAGTCCGTCCCTAGCGACAACTTCATCGCCGTCGCCGCGCCAATCAGAGAAACGGATCTCGTCGTTCGGCTCGAGGATCGAGATTAACTCGGAGAGTCGGGCGAAATAGGAGGCCCCATCAATATGGAAATCAACGTGGTTACCTTCGGTCCACGCCACTATTCCGGACTGTTGCACGTCAATCTCGGTCGTAGGGTTACCTCGCTCTTCGGGAGTGAGGAACCAGTCGTCAAAACGCATTACGAGTCAACGTACTATCCATGTCGCGACGGCTGGTTGAATCCCTGGCAAAACGGCGTTTGCGTGCCGCAGATCTTGCACCTCCGGCTCGAGTTGATCGCGTCGCCCATCCGGGATTATTTCGGGCGAGCGCCAGTACCGCCCGGTCCATCACTTCGGCGTTCATCAATTAGTTTTGATACCGGAACCAGAAATCCATCCAATTCAATTCCAGTCCAAGTCATGGTGAGCCAAGTGATTCAATCGACAAGAGTTAAGTGTGCGAGTGCACTCGTTCGTGTGTGTGTGCTGAGCGTCGTCATCGCTTCATTCTCACTATCAACCAGCGGCGCAACGGTCCCTCCGAGAATCGCCGCCGCCAAACCGTGCGGGCAGGTCAAATCCGCGACGTACCGTCACGTCGTTTGGATCATGTTGGAAAATGAAGGTGACGCCGTGCTTCGTAATCCAAGTGCTCCGTATTTCAACGGATTGACCGCTCGTTGCGCGTTGGCGTCCAACTACTTGGCGACATCGCACCCGAGTCTCCCGAACTACATCGCGCTCACGTCAGGTTCAACCCAGGGCATCACGGACGACGGCGAACCGAGCACGCACCCGCTTACAGTGCCGAGCATCTTTTCCCAGTTGGGTTCGAAATGGCGAACCCTCGTGGAGTCCATGCCGAGCGCCTGTGACCAAGTCACGTCCGGAACGTACGCCGCGCGGCACAATCCCGCGGCGTATTACACCTCGATAGCGGCGGCGTGCCAACAGAACGACGTTCCCCTCACGTTGCCGCTCAATCTCAGCGCCGAATTCACTTTGATCGTCCCCAACGTCTGTAACGACATGCACAGCTGTCCGATGGCGGTCGGCGACGCGTGGCTCAAGCGCATTGTTCCTCAGATCGTCGAAAGTTCGCAGTACCAATCCCGTTCACTCGTTCTCTTCATCACTTTCGACGAGAACAACCTGATGTCGTCGAATCAAGTCCCGACGGTCGTCATCGCTCCGTCCGTGCCTTCGGGCAAGCGCGTCAACCAACGCTTCACGCACTTCTCACTCCTACGGACGACGGAGGCAATTCTTCGTCTCAAGCTGCTCGGAGGGGCGCAATCGGCGACGTCGATGGTCGCCCTCTTCCATCTTTGAATGGCAACACCGCGTTCACCTCGCTGCGCACAAAGCGTGAATGAATCCTGTTGCGTTGTGATGCACGTGAATCGGAGCGTTGCAACGCGTGGCGAGGTGTTCATTCCCCCACGATTTTGACAATGGTTTGGTTCGCCTCGTTAATGAGACGAACCCCCTGGTGATCGGACGCAGTTCCAAACACCGAAAACACGTGACCGTGATTTCCTTCTCGCCAATCAACAGATTGCCCGGGGCCACGATTCAGTATCACCTCTTGGACCCCATCCATTGCCCGCAATTCGTCCAGTCCCTCAACGGCAAGAATGCGGTGCATCTGAGTGGGCGCCTGGACGTAGAACAGGTACGCCACGCAGCTCGACGGCGGCATGGCGCTCGTATCGACCTCATCGCCTAACGCGAGGCTCATCGCGATCCTCAGCACGTCAACGCCGGTCGCGGCCACGAGCATCTCGGGCACTCCGCCGCCGATGCGGCCATTCACCTCAATGACGACCGGGCCGCGCGGCGTCAGTTTGATCTCCGTGTGAAAACAGCCGGTCGTGACGTCCATTGCACCGATCGCCGCCGTCGCGACGTCCAGCACCGCCTGCGCCGTTGCAGGCTCCAGAGCGCTCGGGATGAAGAAACCGGTCTCGCGAAACGGAAAGGCCTGCGGCATCCGACCGTTGATTGCGAGATGTACAACGGCGCCGTGGACGACGAAACTCTCCACCGATAGGTATCCGGCGAATCCCTCTCCCGTGACGCCCGGAGGTGCGTCAGGGATGTATTCCTCGACCACGAACTCACGCTTGCCGTTCGCCATGTGCTCTTCGATCAATGCACTCAACTCCACCGACGAGTTGACGGGGACCGTATCTCGACTCGCTTCGCCGCGACGTGGCTTAAGGACGGCCGGAAAGTTCACCTCGTGTTCAATCGTCGCCCAGATTGCCCGATAGTCAGAGGGTGCGATAACCCAACTTCGTGGCACGGCCAGCCCCGCGCGTTCGAGCGCGGCCCGCTGGAAGTGTTTGTCGGTGAGCGTCAGTGCGGTCTCAGGTGAGTGAAATGTCCGACCGAGTCGAGAGGCGAGTTCGGCGCAAAGTCGTAGATTGTCATCGGCCAAAGTCAAGATGCCCTCGGGCTGGAATCGGGCGATGGCACTCGCGGCGTCGTCAAGATCCAGACCATTGATGTCGACGACCGTGCCCAGTTTCTTGAGCAGGCGCTGCATGGACGCCTGTTCTTCGTTGGAAGTGTCCACGATCCACAGAAGCTTGCACAGTCCCCTTGACGCTTCGCTGAGCGAAAGGGTGGCGAAGGACCGTGGATGGTACACGTAGGCCAAGACCCGCTCCGAACGCGGAGCGTTCTCAACCACGGCGCTCACCCCTCAAAGGGTCTTCGTAGCGAGCAAGAGCTGCGCGTTGTCGTGGAGATAGCGATCGTTGCTCACCATCACGAGTCCGCCGTGGGCATCACGAATGATCCGAAGGAGGGAGAAGGGCGAGTCTTGCTTGTAACCCATAATTCCACACACCTCCAGCGCCGCCCTCGAGATACTCACGGCCAATTTCGACGTGGTCACCTTTAGATCGCGAAGAGTAATCGAGAAACTCGCGCCCGACATTTCACTGCCTTCGACGAACGACGAGAACCGAATGGCCGAAGTGATGAGAAGGCTTCGAGCGGCTTGCAACTCGCTCACGATCTCGGCGACACGTAGCGCCCCCGGTGGCACGACGCCAACCGAACGGCGTGCCGCTGCTCGAACGTACTCGTGCGCCTTTGCGGCGGCCGCTTCGGCGATTCCCACCCACACCGAACTCAACATCACTTGACGTGCTTGGCCCAACCCCTCATTCGCCATGGTCGCGAAAGGCGCTGCGTAAATCAGAGCTGGATCGACTTCGGCGACAATTCGAAAGCCGCGACTGCACGTACCGCGAAGTCCCAGCGTGTCCCATTCGGAGAGCGGCTCCAAAGTGAAAGCTTCGCGACGAACGACGACGTAGATTTGATCAGTTTCGGCGGCGTCGGGTGAACTTCTCGTGGTGAGCATGATGGCGTCGGCGTACTCGCCGTAGGAGATGGCGAGCGCCTCTTTTTCTACGGTCCAGGGCTGTTGCACATTATTCAGGGCACAAATACTGCGTCCGACGTCGCCCCCGACACCGACTTCGCTATTCGCGTTGGCAAGTAGGAGTTGATCCTTCGCCACTTCGCGGGTGAAGTCGCGCAGTGGCGCCGTCGTGCCGTGACGACCGAGATTGAAGGCCTCAATCGTGTGCATCGCGAGCACCAATGCGCTCGATGCGCAGTGAAAGGCCAGCGCTCGAATTGCGCACGCCATCTCTGCGGCGTTGGCCCCGCCACCACCAAACTCCTCGGGCAACGGCGCCGAGAGGAGCCCAGCTTTGCGCATCGCGGTCAGCGACTCGTGAGGAAAGCGCGCGAGGCGATCGACATCGTCGGCATTGGGTCCGGCGACCTCAACCCCGACGTCCCAGGCGGCACGTTCCCACTTGCCGATCCCTTCCGATGGTGCGACGACGCCATTTGTGAGTTCGCGGATCATGTCCATTCCTACTCAACTCTCGTTTCGATCATGCCGAGGAACCTACGAATCTCCCGTCGTCGGTGTCCGATGACCGGTCCGGTACGGGTCCAGAATTGTACTTCCGACAGAACGGCGCAACTCACGATGACTCAGTGAGATGGGAAGAACGGCTCAGAACGAGGCGCTCTCTGACCTCAACGGGCCATTCCTCGAGTTGGAATCCGTGAGCGAAATAAAGGGCGAGAGTAATCCGGTCAAGTCCGAATCCGAAACACGCAGAGTGAGCCACCTGACCGTCGTGGGTGGACATCGAAAACGCATCTCCAAAGTGGTCTTCGTGATAATTCCCAGAACTGATGGCACCTGGCGTGTCGGACGAAATCGTCGCCGTAATTTCGAATTTGAGTTCCTTCTCCAACTGCCCCTGGGCCATCATCTGCGCTCCCCGACCAAAGAACGGATCGTTGGCGGGGACGAGACCGAGGACGAGACCGAGGTCCGCTAACAGCTCCTGGGCCTTGCCAATCCAACGTTCGCGAAACGCCAACGCACCCTCCGGGCTGCCCAGGTACACGAATTCGTGCAGTCGAAACGACTGGAGTCGAGCGGGATCCATGCTTGGTTCACGGCGAAAGCAGTTCGCCTGCACTTCGAAGAAAATACCCTCGGCCGGCAACGTGGCGCCCTTGTACATCGGATACACAATGTGACACGCGGCCGAGGGTAGAGCAACGTCCGTATGCGACATCAGTTCTAACCACTCGCCACCCGAGTCGACGCGGTCACGAAACTCGCTCAACTGCTTCATGTCGCCGTCAAAGCTGTCGATCGTGCCAATCAGGTTCGGAAAAGAACCAACGTAGCCACTGCCTTTCAAGGTTTCCAGATTAATGACCGGTGCAATGAACAGTCGTTGTGGATTATCGCCGTGACCCGCTCTTCGGACGTAGTACTCGAGCGCTCGCACCACGCTCTCGTAGTCAGCTGAGCGGTGATAGAGGCCGGGCGAACCGGCGTCCACCAATACCCCCGCCTCCAACAATTGACTCCGGAAGTCATTCGATGTCATAGGCGCTTTCTCCAGATTCGCATTGCTCGCTCCCAATAATCAACCTCACTCATTCGCCACGCCCAACGTTTCGACGACCGCACGAATTGAATCGATTGTTCTGAACGTCGCCCTCGTAAGGAGAGCCTCGGGAATCTCGATGCCGAACGCGTCTTCGATCCCCAGCATTACGTTGACACTCGCGTGGGAGGACAGCCCCTTTTGGTACAGGTCGTCGTCGTCTCTTAGACCTGCGAACCCCGCGCCAAGACGACCGTGCGCCTCAAGAACTTGACGGATAGCGGCGTTGATATCGGTCATCGTCGGGTCCAAAACGACGGAGGGGAAATCTGAGCAACGACAGCCGCAGCCGCGACTCCCCCACTGTGGCTGAAACTCAGCGATATCTGGTCTATACCTTGTTGACGAGCCAGTTCGGCGGCCAATCCATTCAAACGCACTGTGGGACGACGACTATCGTCCCGCCAAATCTCGATTGACTTCAACGGAGGCGCTCTATCCTCAAAATCAAGCACCTTCAACACGGCCTCCTTTGCGGCGAATCTCCCCGCCAGACTGCTCGCGCGCGTCAAAAGATCTCCCGCCGATGACTCGATTTCGTGAGGGGTGTACACGCGTTGCGTATAGAGATCGCCAAATTCTGCGATCGAATCCTGCACTTCTTCGATTGACTGCACGTCGAGACCAATGCGAAACGTCGCACGTCGTCGAACCATCCGATACTCCCTTGGTCTAATGAACTAAATGTGAATACTCACTACGATTTGAACGGCCGTCAGTACGGGTCAAGCCTCTATGATACGGGCTGAGCCGGGCCGTAGTTTTAGGGAGAAGTGCGGAGTGCACATATCAAGTGACGCGAGACATTCGTTGCGCAACGCGACGTGTCGGAGACACATGAAATGAGCGGCGGTGAGGCCGAGATGCCCCGGGTGACAGGCGAAGTCCTAGAACGGTCGCTTTGGTTAGGTTCGTCGGCGAACCCAATATTTGCCAGGCTCACAACACCAGCTACGTCCTCGATTGGCGGGGCCCTTTTGATTTCTCCTCCAATCGGTAGGGAGTCGCGTGCAGCGCGCCAAACCTTGCGGACACTGGCCGTAGACATCGCGGGCGATGGTTTCGCGGTATTGCGATATGACCACTTCGGAACAAGTGATTCGAGTGGAAAGTTTGACGATGACTCGTTTCTTGTTGAATGGACAGACCAAATACGGCGCGGTGTTGAATTTTTGCGTTCTCTAGGCGCGTCCTCCGTGTCGGCACTGGGGATGCGACTGGGGGCCACGATATTAGGAAGCGCGGCGCAACTCCATAGCCTCGAATTGTCGTCCGTTGTGCTGTGGGATCCTTGCGAATCGGGGCGGTCCTACTTGCGTGAGCGCGCCGCGTTCGAGGCGGTCGTTCAAGAGGACGACCGTCGCGAATCCACGCGCGTCAACGAAAAATCGGAGTTCGTGTATCGCGAAGCGACCAAAGAGACGATGCGATCCTTGACGCTTTTGGAAGTGGAGCCGGAGAGACTCGCAGAACGAGTCCTCATTATCACTCGTGACGATCGCGTAACTCCTATGAAATTGACACGACAGTTTGACACGGTCTCAGTCCAATGGGAATCAACGAACGAGCAAAGTGCGTTGATGGAGGTTGAACTTCCGGCCGCGAAACTGCCAGTAAAGGCAATGCAAAGAATTCGACGCTGGATTGTCGAGTCGAAAGTCGAGGAGACACCCTTACTCACAACGTCGGCAGAGGCACTTTCGCTCGTCGGCGGAGGACCGGGACCGTTGGCGGTGCGAGAGCGTGCAATTTCCGTTGGACCTCAGGGGCTGTTTGCCGTCGTGAGCGAGCCCGTTGGCGAAGCCAACGGCCCGTGGATCGTGATGGTCAATGGTGCAAACGAAGACCACGTTGGACCCTCTCGACTCTGGGTCGATCTCTCCCGGCGATGGTCAAGCTTTGGACTTCGCTGCGTACGGTTTGACTTCGTCGGACTCGGTGAAAGCCCGCGGCCGGGCCCCACTTCGCCGACCAGAGAGTCCGATGATCCGGGACTGACCGATATCTTTGAAGTGATTCGTGATCTGAGTCCTGACGACCCCACTAATGCGGTACTTATTGGGCTCTGCACGGGAGCGCATCGAGCACTTAGGGCGGCCTTGCAACTTCACATCCGCGGCGTGTGCACGATCAATCCTCAAGTGGGCCCGGCGTTACCCCGAAGCGTGGACGAACTCGAAAAGTCCAGACTAAGAAAGTTCGTGGAGGGTCAACCATGGATTGGAAAGTTAGTGCGCCAGATGTGGCGCGTCGCCCTCCCCTCTGCTTATTCATTCAAGGTAAGGAAGACATTGGCGGAGAATGGCACCGAAATGCTACTAATCGCGAGTTCCCAGGACTTGATTCCTTTTCCACGAATACCAATCTTGCGATCGCTTGATAATCCTCGGTTGATCTCGAGGGAAAAATGCCGGATCGAAGTTGTCCCGGGCTTGGATCACGATCTTTTGAATTCGGAGGGCAGAAGCAATGCCGTCGCGATTCTTGATGATTTCATACGGACGACATTCACCTCGTAGGACTCAGCAACACGTTTCTGTTGTCAAAAATTCGATGCGTTGCGATGGACGTCGTTTCGAGGGATGAGCTGTCGAATGCTCTGGTCAGACCGGATTGGCGCTCATGTCGTCGTTCTCAGACGCTGCGGTTCAGAGGTTAGGATTACGGGACGATGACGCGCGCCGAATCCGCTCTCTGGACGGTACGGGGAGGAATTCAATGCCCATTGCCTCCGTTGTAATTCCCACTTCTCGCGGTGGTGACTATCTTCGCGAGAGCGTTGCCTCGGTGCAAGCGCAGACGATCGATGACTGGGAGATAGTTATCGTCGCCGATGGCCTGGACGAGGACCTCTCCGATCTTGAAACCGACCCTCGCGTCCGGGTGTTTCGACAACGCAGTCGAGGCGTGTCAATCGCGAGAAACGTAGGAGTCAATCTGGCGACGTCAGATCTCGTTGCGTTTCTCGATGACGATGATCGGTCCCTACCCGATCGGCTCCGCGCCCAAGTGGAAGCCATGGACGATGAAACCGTCGGTCTCTGCCACGCTCAAGCCCAAATCATCAATAGTGACGGAGTGGTCCTCAAGACGGGAAGCTCACACGCCTCCACGTACGCTGAGTATCTGCGTCTGGACGGATTGTCGCTCATTGGTGTAGCGATGGTTCGCAAATCCGTGTTCATCGAATTAGGTGGATTCAATCCACTGTTCCGAGTTGGGGAAGACTTCGATCTCATTTTGCGGTTCGCTCGCGAAAGCAAAATTGTCTATCTGCCTGAGGTGTTGCTCGAATACCGTCACCACGCAAACAACTCGTGGACGAGAGCGACCCCCTCGACCGGAAGAGAGTTGACGTTAATCCTTGAGATGCATCAATTGGCTGCGATGGACCACGGAGAGACCGAGAACTTGCGCATGATCCGCAAGGGCATTAAGAGCGTGCTTCCCGCTCGGGCTCATCTTGCACTTTCGAGCGCGAACAACGCCAGAGAGGCTCATCGCTACGTCAAGGCAATGCTGGCTTTTGGACGTGCTTTTCGATACGCACCGCGAGCTTCCGTCCGTGTGGCGGTACGAAAAATGCGGAAACTGGCAGACGAAGGGTAATTCCTCAGTGGCTGAGAATCGTGCCTTTGAACCGGGTCGCTCGTCGGTGAGCAGACCGTTCGACTGCGCGGTCGATCGTTCACCCCCAGAATTCTTGGCGCGAACGCAACTTCAACTCGAGAACTCTTAGCCAGGGCTCGGCATCTTTTCGGTCAGTCGATACCTGCGTATTGATGCAGGCAGGAAGAGTATCAAGGTGACGGCGGAATTGACCAACATCGCGATCCCGATGGCGTCGATACCGTGGCTGTCAATCAAGACGAGAATTACGACCAACTGGAGAACGCTGCCGATCACATTTCGTACGGTCATCCACCACAATCGCTGGTCCAGCCACGCAAACGTACTGTAGAACGTCATCACGGCAGTGCCGGGTACTGCCAACAACAGCATTCTCATCAGAACCGTGCCGTGGTGAGCGTACGTTGCACCGAAGATTCCAAGGAACTGCGGGGCGAAAATGATGCCGATAATGATGCTCGGTGTCAAGAGAACGACCATCGCCCGAATGGCAGAGTTCGCGTGAAGTCGAAGGGCGTGAGGTTCGTGCGATCCTTCCACCAGAAATGATCGAACGATGCTCAGACAGACGAGACTGAGTCCCGTCGCGATCATCGAAGGTACGTAGTAGTGGGCGTTGGCAACTGCACCAAGACGTTCGATGACAATCAGAGTGATTATTGACGGCATGAAGACACTGGACAGCGTGGCGGCGTACTGTGCACCAGCTAGGAAAAAGAGCTCATGAGTCGAAGGCAGCCTCTCAGTCGAACCCCCCATCGCCATGTGTTCTGGAATTCGTGTTCGGAACAGATACCAAGTGATCACGATGATCGTCACGATGACGGGCGCCGTCCAAGCTGCGAAGATTCCCTGCGTCGCTGATATCGCGATGCTGACTGGAAGTAAGACGAGTTTCGCGATGGAGAAGGCAATGTTTTCAACGGCGACCCATTTGGAGGCTCGAAGTCCAATAAGGACGGAGTCTTGCAACGCGAAGATCGTCCACAAGAGGACGGCGAGCACAAAGAGCGCCTTCCAGCCCCAGTTCGACGGTAAAAAACTATGGCCGAAACCGAGAGCGAGATACGCCAATGCGAGCACGAAACCGAAGGCGACAACCATGATGTAGGCACGCTTCACAAAGTCTCGAGTCAACGAGCCGGCAACCGGCAAGAATCGCTCGAAAATCGAACCAAAACTCAACTGGGCGAGATTGGCGAGCAAGAGCATGGCGGCAATCTCGGCGGTCGTACGTCCGACAACCTTCTGCGACGCGAGGTGTGCGGCGACGGCCCAGAACACAATGCCAATGACGGCGGTTCCTCCCGACGAGATCATTAACGCGATTGCGTTTTGAATGAGTCGCCCGGGGCGTAATCCGGCCCCAACAATGTTTCGAAACGACCTCTTGTTTTCGCTTCCCAAGACTCTGCAACTCCGTTCGTAGGGTCAGTTTGGCTTCTGGTCTGAACAATCTCGGAGTGCCCGAATTACTCTGATGTTTTCGGCTTTCCAACAAGATTAATCCGTCTACACCCTTAATAATTGATGTCGCGCCCCTTCATTTTCGAGGCGTCGCGCGGTGAACCGGGAATGAAGTTGACCACCGTTGTATCGGTTGGAGTGTCGCTGAATGGTGACGCACTTCATCAAGGCAACTTCGAGAAGAGTCGCTTTCACTAGGACGAGGACCCGGTGGATCGAAACTCTCACTGGGCATCATTTCGATTGTTGCCCCGTCAGCACACGCTGACGGGGCAACAACAGACATCTCTTCGACGCCGAAGCGCGAACACATACAATGCAATCTACTTAATCGTGTAGCCAATCTTGCAAGTCTTCCCGTTGGCCAAACGAATCGTCAGTGTCGCGTGCCCGCGCCGCGTCGAGTGTGGAACCTTCACCCACACCGTTAAGCGCGTGCTCGTCACCTTCGATATCACTACGACCGTTCCCCGTGAACTGCTCGTAATCTTCGGTCGACCGGAGAAACCGGTACCGACGATCGTGACTTTCACGCGATGTCCGGGAGTAACGCCACCAATGACGTGCGTGGCGCGAAGAACGACAGGTGGCTTGGCCGCGGCAGCGATTATCAACGTGCCTGCTACGTAGGTGTAGTTGGGTCCATAATTGGTGGCGTCAGCGATAGGCGTTACGGTCACCTTGGCCGCGGACGGCGTGATCGAGTACGTCCCTGCGGCCGTTGGCGCGGTGATCGACGCGGCATACGTCGTCGAACCGGTACCGGTGTAGGTATAGGTTGCGGTTGAAACTGTCCCGCTATCGGTACCTACGAGGCCGCTGACCGACGCACTCGGAGTTACGGTTCCGCCCACCTTGATACTCACGTTTCCGGCCGTTACGGACAAGGTAGGCGCGGCAATCGTGAGCACGCCCGAGACATAGGCATACGTCGTCGAATACTTCTTCTGATCAGTCGCCGGTGTCACGGTAACCGTAGCGCCGGAGGGCTTGACCGAATAGGTGCCGACGGCCGTTGGTGCGGTCGTCGAGGCAGCGTACGTGGTCGTACCGGTTCCGGTGTACGTGAAGATCGTCCCTGACACAACTGCGGTGTCACCCGCCGTGAGTCCTGCGGTCACCGAGGCGCTCGGTGTAAATGGACTGCCGAAATTCACGGTGCCACTCGCTGCCGTAACGCCAAGGGGCAGCAGAGACGGACCAGTATTGACCAAATCCCACTCGGCGTAGAGCGTCGTGTTCGACGTGAAGGGGAAGATCGCGCCGTCGCCATAGAACGTTCCGGTGCCACCGGGAGACGTGTTCCAACCAATGAAGTACGAGTTCGTCTGGGTCATGTTGCCCGTTGAAAAGAGCGACAACGCAGTGGGGTTGTTTGAAGTCTCGCTGGCGAGCGAACCTTGACCACCGTTGTTATTAAACGTGACCGTGAACGTTCCGTTGACCGCCCACTGCGCGTACAGCGTCGTACTTGCGGTGAACGGATACGTGGCGCCGTCGGCGTAAGCGGTGCCGGTGCCATTGGCAGCGGTGTTCCAACCCGTGAAATGGAATCCGGACCTGGTCATGGTGCCCGTTGAAAAGAGCGACAAAGCGGTAGGCGTGTTCGTGGTCTCAGCGGCGAGTGCTCCCGCACCACCGTTGTTGTTGAAGGTGACGGTGAAGCTCGTATTGGCGGTCCACTGGGCGTACAGCGTCGTACTCGCGGTGAACGGATACGAGGCACCATCGGCGTAGGCGGTGCCGGTGCCGTTGGCCGCGGTGTTCCAACCCGTGAAATGGAATCCCGGGTCGGTCATGTTGCCGGTTGAAAAGAGCGACAAAGCGGTGGGCGTGTTGGTGGTCTCAGCGGCGAGTGTTCCCGCACCACCGTTGTTGTTGAAGGTCACCGTGAAGCTTGGATTAGCGGTCCACTGGGCGTACAGCGTCGTACTTGCGGTGAACGGATACGAGGCACCATCGGCGTAGGCGGTGCCGCTGCCGTTGGCCGCGGTGTTCCAACCCGTGAAGTGGAATCCCGGGTCGGTCATGTTGCCCGTTGAAAAGAGCGACAATGCCGTTGCCGTGTTAGCGGTTTCAGCGGCCAGTGTTCCCGCACCGCCGTTGTTATTGAAGGTCACGGTGAACCCATTGGGCGCCCATTGGGCGTACAGCGTCGTGCTTGCGGTGAACGGATAGGAGGCACCATCGGCGTAGGCGGTGCCGCTGCCGTTGGCCGCGGTGTTCCAACCCGTGAAGTGGAATCCCGCGTTGGTCATGTTGCCCGTTGAAAAGAGTGACAACGCCGTTGACGTGCTAGCGGTTTCGCTGGCGAGCGATCCCGCACCACCGTTGTTGTTGAACGTGACCGTGAACGCCGGAGTGGCGGCAAAGATCTCGGCGATTGACGTCGTGTTCCCAGCCGGCGACTGAGTGGCAGTCGGAGAGTACGCGGTGGTCGCCGCCAGTCCCGGGTTATCGATGCTGAGGTTGCCGTTGGTGGTTGAATGGTACGAAAAACCGGCCGAAGAACCAGCTATTCCGCCCGTGGTCGATTCTGAGTAGCCAAAATACACCTGCGAAGCTGCCGCGTTGCTGGTGAGCGTCGGGTAGTTGACAGCGGTGACAAAGGTCGCGGCCGCGCCGCCACCGGTAACGGTGCTCCACGTTGACGTGACGGAGCTCGTATAGGAGTCGGCCACGAGTTCAGGCTACACACCACCG
>DATCFS010000092.1:0-8240 GCA_036509375.1 Acidimicrobiales bacterium | reverse complement strand
ATGACGAGGTGGTGGGCCGTGCAGGACTTGAACCTGCGACCCCTTGCGTGTCATGGCTCCCGGTAACTAAATCCGTTGCCAATGAATGACAATGAACGCAAACGTCTAACGGGAATATTGGCTTCTCCTTCAACATTCTGGTCAAGGCGAAGGGAACCGAATTTCTCCCAATCTGCTAACGACACTGCTCACGAGTCGGCCTCGCTGAACCAGCGCACCACAATTCGCGGTCACATCTGATCATCTTCAGTCCGAATTTCACTGACACGACAATAGTTGCGTATAATCTGCGAAGGTTCCTTTGGGGAACTAGTCAAGCTGAGTGTTATGACCCCTTTTGCTTGCTCGAGCAACAAATGGGGACGGATGATCGACTGACCACAGTGAATCGGCCTGGGTTTCCTGGAGACTTCCGAACTTGGAAATCTCACGCCACCTTGGCTTGATCTGACAGAGAGTACTCCTCCTCGACCTCGGCCGGCGTGCGGTCGTCGAGCTCGCCATGGAGTCGCTCTTCGTTGAACCACGACACCCACGCGCACGTGGCGACCTCGAGGTCGTCAAGTCCTCGCCAGTGCCCACCGTTGTCCGCGAGCACTGCAGGATTGCGATGCAGCTCGGTCTTGAAGATGCCCATGACCGATTCGGCCATCGCGTTATCAAACGAATCACCGACGGTGCCGATTGATGCAGAGACGCCGAGCTCGTCGATGCGGTCGGTGTAGCTCACGCTCGTGTATTGCGCTCCCGCGTCCGTGTGACAAATAAGTCCGTCGAGTCTGGTGTGCCTCGTCCAGGCGGCCATATTGAGCGCGTCCACGACGAGTGACGCGGTCATAGTGCGACTGGCCTTCCAACCGACGAGTCGCCTCGAGAAGACGTCGATGATGAAGGCGACGTAGACGACCCCGCTCCACGTCGAGCAGTAGGTGAAGTCGGCGACCCAAAGTTGGTCGGGACGTGTCGCCACGAAGGCACGGTTGACGAGGTCGGGGGCACGAAGGTGCGAGGAGTCGGCGTGCGTGGTGAAGCGCTTCTTCGCGCGTGACGCGCCGTGTATGCCTTGACGTTTCATGAGTCGCTCGACTGGGTCGCGACCACAGTCGAGCCCGCGACGCCTCGCGGCCTTGGTGAGCTTGCGCCGTCCGTAGACGGAGTAGTTCTTCTTCCAGATCGCCTCGAGCGCGGGACCGAGTTCCTCGTCGCGCCTCTGGCGAGCCGACACCGGCCGGGACTTGGTGTCGTAGTAAGTGCTGGGGGCGACCTGTAGTTGGGCACAGATCGGCTCGACTCCCCAACGACGCCCCCGGGTCTCAGAGTCCCGGTGGGCGTCGATGAAGGTAACTACCTCTTCTGTCGGCGGTCGAGCTCCGCCCCGAAGAAAGTTGCCGCGGCTTGCAAAATGTCGTTCGCCCGCTGCAACTCGAAGTTCTCCTTGCGCAGCCGCTTCAGCTCCTCGCGCTCCTCGGTGGTGAGACCGGGCCGCGTACCCGCGTCGATCTGGGCTCGCTTCACCCAAACGCGCAGCGACTCTTCACCAACCCCGAGTTGTCGCGCCACCCTCGAGATCACACTTTTGTCGCCAGGATCCGACCGCTGAAGGTCGAGGACCATGCGCACCGCACGTTCCTTCAACTCAGACGGATACCTCTTATATCCAGTTCGCTTCTTTTCCATGATTCCATCCTCTCTCCCAAGCGGGAGAGCCTCCGGAATTCCCAGGCCGATTCACGTCGCCGCGCACTGTTCATTGCCAGTACCGTCCTTAGTTCCCTCGTCGTCGCAACGATCGTTGGTGCGAGTTCAACGCCGCCGTCGCCGCACGTCGCGCCAGCGACTTCAAGCGCAATCGAGACGAGCGTGAATCACGATCGCACGCTCGCGGGTATCGCTCCCTACACGACCTTCGACAACTCGATCGCCAGTGGTTGCGCGGCGCACAACGTCTACGCCGCCATCAACGGTGATGACCAGCCCAACCCCCACCACGAAACCCCCGGCAAGCCCGGTTACACCGCCGCCGGAGCAGCAGCGGCAGCGGAGTCGTTGCTGGCGGGCGGCACGGACTATTTCAACATTTACGACGGTTGGAACACGTTCGACCCGTTTCAAGACGCTTCGTTCCACTGGGCCGCGTTACTCAGTCCCAACAACAGCACGCTCTGGGCATCCGACAACAACACGCGCCTCTGCCTCGGCGGAAGTGGCGCAGCTCCCGCGTTGGACACTGCGCAAGTAGCGACCTACCCAGGGACCGGCGAGGCGTTGCGGTACTGGGGACAGAACTCATTTGGCGAGTATCCATCGTCGCCACAAGAGACCGCCGGTTTGGGGAACGAGTGGTACGGTCCCAACCTGATCGCGTGGACCAATCCAAAGGCAGGGGATCCATCGTTCGACACGGTGGCCGCGACACTGTCCGGTCCGGGCGGCGCCATCCAACTTGATGCGGTACCGGCGGGCGCCGGCACCTGGATTTTCGTTCCGGTGCAGCAACTACTCGCGGGCACGCAGTACGTATTTGCGGGCACCGCGAGTGTGTCAACCGACCCATCAGTGTCCGCAGTGACGTGGTCGACAGCGTTTTCCACGGTGGCCGCCAATCCGAGCACACTCAATCGTCGATTTAACATTACGCATGACGCCCACTTGATATCCATCGCGTCGCAGGCGCGATTTCCACTCACGATGGCTGGTGACATCTGCACGACCACGCTCACGTACACCTCGCCCAACTCCGTCGCGCAGTTTCCCTCACATAGCTGCAGTGCGGTCGGAGAGTTCCCAATGCCCAAAGGCGGCGGCAGTGTCGTCATTCGTTCGAGTACGAAGGCGTTCACCTCTGGCGGTGTCAACTTTCACGCGACGACACAGAGTTTTAAAATCGCCACGCCTTCGCTCGTGTCGATCAATTCCGCTCCTTCGAGGATCTCATGGGCCGGCACAACGGGACTGCATCACAGCTTGAAAGTTGTGGTTCGAACGACCGCGGCCAATACGAAGGTACAGGCACTACTCGTGCGAGGACGAAACGTCTGCGGTTCATCCCCAGTTACGACCGTCCGCTCTGCCGGTAACGCCACACTCACGCTGTCTCTCTACCCGACGTGTCCGGCGGGTAGCGGCTCGCTGCAGGTGCAGTACCTGAGCAGTGCGACCAAGCAGAGTGGCACGGTGACGAAAACTGTCCGCATAACGTGACGGTGACTCGGGCTACTGGCGGGGCTGATTCGCGGTCTCTGCATTTCCGCCGAGCCGGAGGGAAGACATCCGCTCCCTAGCGAACGCGGGCGTCGAGTCGTGCGCGAAGGATCTCGTCGACGGTTTCATCGGGAGTCTGATCAGACGTATCGAGCCAGAGACCCACGCGTGACGTCTCGTTGACGAAGTCGGTGCAAAACTGTTCGACGTCCCACGCACCGTAACCCGTCTTTTCCCGGTCGCGTTCGCGTTGCGCGACGACGTCCGCCCGGGGACTCAGCACGATCACGTAGAGCGGGGAGATCTCGAGGCGACCAATGACGTTCGAGAGCGCTGGACCGACGTAGATGTCTTGGAGGACGACGGTGAATTCGTCGTGCCAGTACTCGTTGGCGACGGTCGCCGCGATTCGTTGACGGAGGTCTAACTGGCGGAGGGCCTCGTCGCCGAGGGGAGGTTCAATGGGGTCTCGACCGTTCACGATCACTGTTCGAAAGGCGTCGCCACGTACGTGGACACTTCGCGAGAATCGTCGCGCCAACAGTTGCGCCACGGTCGACTTGCCCGCAGCCATCACGCCCGTGATCACGAAGCCCACGGCCGGCTCGTAGCGCTGGCCCTGCTCGGCCGAGGCCTCAATCTTCAAGTTGCGTGGGGCGACGAATGACATCTAGGGGCGAAGTTGATCGTCAAGTTGACCGAGCACTCGGTAGCAGTCGAGCACTTGGTGCACCGAGCTGTTGGGTTCGCGTCCTTCGGTGATGGCGGCGACGAATTCACGGTCTTGCAACTCAATGCCGTCCATCGAAACGTCCACGTTGGACACGTCGACCACATTGTCGTTGCCGGTGACCAGATCGTCGTAGCGCGCGACGTAGGTACCGTTGTCACCGATGTAGCGGAAGAATGTCCCGAGCGGCCCTACGTTATTGAAACTGAGCGACAGCGTGCAGAGTTTGCCGGATTCGCTCTTCAACTGAATCGACATGTCCATCGGGATGCCGAGGTCGTCACTGACCGGTCCGGCGAGGACGTTGGCCGTGAGGATTCGCTCGCCACACTGGTACGCGAAGAGATCAACGGTGTGAGCGGCGTGATGCCACAAAAGGTTGTCGGTCCAACTGCGGGGTTGGCCGAGCGCGTTCGTGTTGGAGCGGCGAAAGAAGTAGGTCTGCACATCCATCTGCAGTATCGAGAGATCGCCGGCCAGGATCTTTCGGTGAACCCACTGATGTGAAGGGTTGAAGCGTCGGGTGTGGCCCACCATGGCGACCAGGCCCGTTTCGCGCTGCACCATGTCGACGGTCTGCGCGTCCTGCCAACTGTCGGCGAGCGGGATCTCGACCTGGACGTGTTTGCCGGCTCGCATCGTGGCGACGGACTGCTCCGCGTGGAGTTGGGTGGGCGTGGCGAGAATGACGGCGTCGACGTGGGGGGAGCGCAGCACTTCATCTAGATCGGTCGTGGCGATCGACGCTCCGTACTTCTCGGCGACGTCGCGAGCCTGGTCGAGACGTCGACTCACGACGGCGGCGATCTCGACGCCGTTAATTCGCTGGAGTGCGTCGAGATGTTTGATGCCGAAGGCTCCGGCGCCGGCGAGGGCAACGCGCATGTGATCCTTTCGTGGCTACTCGGTGGGCTTCAGGATCAAGTGTCCGACGGCCGTGTTGGATGCGGGCACGTGGTAAAAGCGGTAGTCCTCTCGCACCTTCTTGCCCAGCGCACCACGCATGATGAGCCACATGATCATCTCGATACCCTCAGAGCCGGACTCGCGCAGGTACTCGAGGTGCCCCACTTTCTTCAGGGTGTCGGGGTCGTTCACCAACTGGTCGAAGAAGGCGTGATCGAACTCTGAGTTGATGAACCCCGCGCGTGGGCCCTGGAGCTGGTGACTCATCCCGCCCGTGCCCCAGACCTGGACGTCGAGGTCTGGCGAGTAACTCTCCACGGCGCGACGTATGGCCTTACCGAGTTCGAAGCAGCGATTGCCCGTCGGTTGGGGATACTCGACGACGTTGACGGCTATCGGCACGACCTTCACCGGCCACGCGTCGGGTTGGCCGAACATGAGCGACAGCGGGACCGTCAGACCGTGGTCGACGGTCATCTCATTGATCAACGTCATGTCGAACTCGTCGAGGATGAGTGACTCGGCGATGTGGCACGCTAACTCAGCGTGACCCTTGACGGCGGGCACCGGTCGGGGACCAAATCCCTCGTCGGCGATCTCGTAGGAGTCGGCGCACCCGATGGCGAACGTCGGTAAGACCGCGAGCGAGAAGGCCGAGGCGTGGTCGTTATAGATGAGCACGACGACGTCGGGCGTGGCGTCCGCGATCCACTTCTTCGAGTACTCGTAGCCGTCAAAGACGGGCTTCCAGTAGTCGGTGTCGCTCTTGCCGAGGTCGAGCGCAGCACCGATGGCCGGCACGTGACTCGTCGCCACGCCGGCGGTGATCCGGGCCACGGCTAGTTGCCTTCCTTGATCGACCGTTGTCCTTCGGGGGAGCGACCACCGGACAGCATCATGGCGGCGTACTCGTCCTTCGACATGCCGGTCATGGACGCCGCCGCCTCCTGGAAGCTCTTGCCGTCGGTGGCGAAAATTTTGGCGAGGAAGTAGATGTTGCCCCCCTCGGCAATCGCCGCGTTGTAGTCGCGCGCGAGCACGGCCAGCTTCTGCGCTTCGGTCATGGGCCACTCGTCGAGGTAGACCCGCTCGTTCTGGCGGAACCTCGCGCGGTTCTCTTCCTTCATGAGGCTCATACAGAACTGGTTGAGGTGAAAACCCTGACGGGAACGTTGCGTCGTAAACACCGTCGTGCCGGGGATGTCGTCGAACTCTTCGTGATCACTCATGGTTGCTCCAATACAGACGCATCGGATTATCGACCAGAAGTTTACGACGGCTCTCCTCGCTCGTGGCAATTCTCGGGATGAAGTTCACCAGCGAGCCGTCGTCGGGCATGTAGTCGTGCAGATTCGGGTGGGGCCAATCGGTTCCCCAGAGAACGCGGTCGGGGAACAACTCCACGACGCGACGGGCGAACGGCACGACGTCGTCAAAGTTCGGCGGCCCACTGACACTCAGGCGCTCGGGACAGGTCACCTTCGTCCAGAAGTTCTCGTGTTCGTCCATGAGTCGCACGAAGCGTGCGAACTCCGGACCGTCGACCGACTTCGTGACGTCGGGACGTCCCATGTGATCGACCACCACGTCGGTGGCGAGGGACGTAAAGAAGTTCCAACGCTCTTCGAGGTCACTCGCTTCGAAGTAGATCACGACGTGCCAGCCGAAGGGGGCGATTTTGTCGACAATGGCGTGGTAGTACGCGTCCGGTTCGGGATCGACGAGTCGGCGCACGTAATTGAAGCGCACGCCGCGAACGCCGGCCTCGTGCAGTGCGGCCAACTCACTCTCCGTGACGTCGCTGCGCACGGTAGCGACGCCGCGACTGCGATCACCGGACGACATCAGCGCGTCGAGCATGGCCCGATTGTCAGCCCCGTGGCAGGTCGCTTGCACGATGACGTTTCGTTCGAATCCCAATAGGTCACGGAGAGCGAAGAGTTGATCCTTACTCGCGTCACAGGGCGTGTATTTGCGCTCCGGTGCGAAGGGAAAGACGTCGCCGGGACCGAAAACGTGACAGTGGGCGTCGACCGAGCCCTGGGGAACCACGAAGGTCGGGCGCGACGGATGCTCGTCGAAGACCAACCAGTCGGCGTCCATGGTAAAGGTGCTCACGCGCCCGCCTTCGTCAACTGCGCGTCCAGTCTCGGATAGACGCCTCGAACGTTGCCCTCGAAGATCTGTTCACGGTCGCCCGGTGTGAGGTCGAGGTCGTCAACGTACCGTTTGGTGTCGTCAAAGAAGTGTCCCGTCTCGGGATCGATGCCGCGCACGGCCCCGAGCATCTCCGAGCCGAAGAGGATGTTCTTCTGCTCGATCACGTTGAAGAGAAGATCGATACCGGATTGGTGATACACGCAAGTATCGAAATACACGTTGTTCATGACGTGCGTCGAGAGGGAGGGCTTGCCCAGCATGTCGGCCAGCCCGCGGTAGCGCCCCCAGTGATACGGCACCGCGCCCCCGCCGTGGGGGATAACGAAACGCAGCGTCGGAAAGTCGGTGAAGAGATCTCCCTCGATGAGCTGCATGAAGGCGGTCGTGTCGGCGTTGATGTAGTGGGCACCGGTAGCGTGAAAGTTCGGGTTGCAACTACTCGATACGTGAATCATGGCCGGTACGTCGAGTTCGACCATTGTTTCGTAGATCGGATACCAGAACCGATCGGTGAGTGGCGCGCCGGTCCACCGTCCTCCGCTCGGATCGGGGTTGAGATTGCACCCGACGAAACCGAGTTCGTCGACGCACCGTTCGAGTTCGCGCCGCGACCCGTCCAGCGAGGAACCGGGTGACTGTGGCAGTTGACAGACGCCGGCGAACGCGGTGGGGTAGAGGTCCACCACCCGTTTAATGAGGTCATTACACGCGGTCGACCACGCCATGCTGACCCCTTCATCACCGACGTGTTGTTCCATGGCCGAGGCGCGAGGTGAGAAGAGTGTCATGTCGGCCCCGCGCTCGTGGAGAATGCGCAGTTGATTGCCCTCAATACTCTCGGCGATCTCGTCGTCGGAGATCGTTGGATAGGTTGGTGCGGCGACGTTCGCGTCGAACGCGGCGACCTGGGCTTCACGCCAGAGATTATGTGACGCTGGCGCGGTCGTGTAATGGCCGTGACAGTCGATGATCACTGGTGCGACCAGACCGACGACGGTATGAAGACATCGCCGCGCATGAGGAGTCGCGCCGTTCGCATGAGGGCGGCATGATGAACGTCGACGGTGTCGCCATCGCTCGTGACGTCCAGCGTGACCGAGAAGTGGCCGCTCGGATGTTCGATGTCTAGTACCTCACGGTCGCTCACGTCGGCACCCGCGACGTCGTAGGCAACTGATCCGCGCACCAGGCAGGCCGTCGCGACCGATACGGCGCCGAAGACGCCGATGGCGTCGTGGACCCG
>DATCFS010000091.1:0-15645 GCA_036509375.1 Acidimicrobiales bacterium | reverse complement strand
ATGAATCCGACCAAGATCGCTCCACTGAGTGCGGCCAACGCGCCACCGAGCACCAACACACCGGCTCGTTGTTTTCGAAGGTTTTTGCCGAGCGAGTCGGCCACGATGTCGTTATCGCGCATGGCACGCAGAGAGCGGCCGTAGGGCGACTCGGTCACTCGGCGCAAGAGGTAGTAGACGGCGATGGTCAAGACAATGGCGACTCCGCCGTAGGCGAATTGGTACCCGAGTCCTTGCGGGTCCCATTTGCTCTGAAAGGGTGCCGGGACAATGGATACACCGGCCGCACCGTTCAAAAAGGGAACGTAGTCCTTCACGAGCTCGTTCAACAGCACGGCCGAGACGAGGAGTCCCACCGCAGCAAAGTCTCCTCGTAGTCGCTTGCCCACGAGGAAGACGAACGGAAGCGCCACGACACCCCCGACAATGGCCGCACCGATCCAAGGGAGTGGCCAGGGAAGATTCCAACCGAGCACGTACTGCTGGAAGCCACCGTTGGCGGTCGCTGCCCGAGGCATCGACAGGATCGCCGCGGCGTACGCACCGGCGGCTTGGAAGATAATGAAGCCGAAGTTCGAGACACCGGCAAACCCAAACTCGTAGTTGAGCGCCAAGCAGGCCATTGAGTCAACGGCCCCGTACACGAGGATGGTGGTCAGGTAGAAGGCGTAGGCGGTTGGCATCAGAGAGTTTTCTCACTTCCGAATATTCCGTAGGGTCGAAACGCGAGCATCCCTAAGAGGACGACGAACGCAATGACTTCTTTGTATTGGGGATTGATATACGCCGCGCTGATCTCCGTCGAGAGACCAATGATCAGCGCGCCCAACATTGCGCCATATGGTTCCCCGGGGCCACCGAGGAACATTGCGGCTAAGAGAAGCACGATGTAGAGCTGTGCGCTCGTTGCCTCGAACACACCGGTATTCATTGCGAACACCGTTCCCGCGAGTCCGCACAGGGCACCAGAAATCAGCCACGTGGTGGAGATGATGAACTGCGTCTTGACGCCGCTGTTGCGAGCCAAGTTGGGGTTGGCCGACGTCGCGCGCATCGCCTTTCCGAGGCGCGTGTACTTCAAGAGCCAGTGGATGAGTCCCAGCACCGCCGCGCAGACGGCCAGGATGATCAACTGCAGACCATTCAGAATCATGCCGAGGAAGTGGTACTCGTTTCCGGCCGACTGATGAAACGCCACGTAACTCGATCCGACGATCGCCTGAAGCCCGAAGGTTCCGACGAGGTCAACGCCGAGCGCCACGATGACGATGGTGATGGGCGCAAGATTCCGACGTTGAAAAGGGGTGAAGATAAAGCGATTGAGACACCACGACGCGACCGCACCGGTGATCACGCCTCCAATCAAGGCCACCCACGCAGTGACGTGGTGAATGTTGAGGTAGTAGGTGACGTACGCGCTGTTGATCATCACCGATCCGTACGCGAGGTTCAAGACGTTGGTAACGGCGAACTGCATAGTGAATCCAACGGTGGCGATCGCCAGAACGGCGGCCGTAATCAGCCCGAAGCCGAAGGATGACATGAATAAGCTCAAGGAAATCAGACTTTCTCGATAGGGAATCGGGTTGTCGTCGACGGACGACTTGGTAAGCCGTGCACTTCATGTCCACGCGTTACAACAGAGCGACGCGACCTCGGCAGCCCCCACTGCAGGCTGCCGAGGTGGCGTCGACTGATCTATTTACACGTGGTCAGGTTGCAATTTCCGAGACTTGCTCCCACGGCAACGGTCGTACCGTCGGCCTTGAATTGGTCGTCCTCAAACGGTCCAAATGCAGTCTGGTACTTGTCGAAGGAGTAAATACCACCAACACCGTGATACTCAATCTTCTTTCCCTTCTTCAACTGCGCCAAACCCTGGGCGTACGACGACACCACGACTGCGCCGGGACCGCCCTTGGCAATCTTCAAAATGTCGGCACGGTACTTCTTGCCCGACGTCGAATGCGACATCACCATGGCCAGTGCGGCCAAGTTAATACCGTCGTAGAGGTGCACGGTTCCGTTCGCAGTGAGTAGACCCTGGAAGTTCGGTACGCCCTTCACCTTGCCGGACTGCGCCAGAACCAGTCGCTTGTAGAGCGGATAGGCCGGTCCACCAAAGTTGACCGTCTGGTTGTCGGCGTCGAACGCATTAATGAAGTTCTGCACCCCGATCGGTCCGGTCGTGACGCCGGAGAAGAACACCGGGTCAATCATGGCCGACGTTCCGATGACTGGGATCATCTTGTTGTTGTTCAACTGATAGATCTCCGTCAAAAGCGCGACACCGGCGGCGCCCAACGCCTCCATCAAAATGGCGTCCGGGTGGGCCGAAACAATGGCTTGCGCTTCGGTCTGGAATGTCGTCGCACTGATGTCG
Source organism: Acidimicrobiales bacterium (assembly GCA_036509375.1). Taxonomy (GTDB): domain Bacteria; phylum Actinomycetota; class Acidimicrobiia; order Acidimicrobiales; family RAAP-2; genus RAAP-2. Next base: position 13,262 of record DATCFS010000091.1, on the reverse strand, counting down.
AGCGTCTGGTTGGAGACGACCGTCATCCCTCCCGCCTTGATCGCGGCCTGCGCGGGAGCTACGAACGTCTGCGAGCCCGCATCGTTACCGAAGGCGAGGGCGATGTTCTTATATCCCTTGAGCTTCGCGATCTTTACCATCGCCACCGAGTCAGCGGCGTCCGGCGGAACCAATCGGAAAAAGTACGGGAAGTGGATGCTGTCGAACTCTGACTCGCCCGTCATGCAGAACGACACAGTCTGGTGGGCGTCAAAGACCGGAACCACGGTCGAGGCCTCGTCCGACGTGCAGCCAATGACCAGCGAAAGATTCGAAGTCGTGGCGTACATCTGACGAACTGCCGGTACCGCGTCGGCGGGGTCACCACGGGTGTCCACGACCTTGCAACCAACTTTCTTGCCCAGGATGCCACCGGAAAGGTTGATGGCTTGTGACGCGGCAAGACAGGCGGTCTCGTACTTCGGCCCGAGCGCTGCGTCAGCGCCCGTGAACGGTGCGACCACGCCTACTGTCATTGAACCTTTGAACTTGGTCGCCGCTCGCGCTGACGTGCCCGGCAGGCCAATCGTCATTGCTACGACCGCCAGGGCCGAAACCACAACAATCAACCTTCGCTGCGTTTTGAATCGTGTGGTCGCCCTCAGATTCACAGTTGAAAATCCCTCCATCAATACCCCCTCAATTGATTAATTCCTTCATGTCCAACGAACTTCACACTGCGGTTGCAAAACAAAATTTCAAAACGTTTTGGTGTCGGTCTTCAGTGGCATCCAGGGCCAATTTTCCGGTGCTCCCTGTTCGTCCACGACGTGATTCGAAATGGTGCCAATTCCTTCGATGGTGACTTCGATGAGGTCACCGGGCAACAACCACACCGGAGGCGTACGCGCAAAACCAACGCCGCCGGGCGTACCCGAGGCAATGACGTCGCCGGGACGCAGCGTGGTGAACGACGAGAAATACTCCACGGCGCGCGCAACGCTCACAATCATGTCGGAGGTTCGCGCGTCCTGCATGACCGTACCGTTGAGGGTGGTCGAGATGGCCAAATCGGTGACGTTCACTTCGTCGTTCGTGACGACGTCGGGACCAATCGGCATCGTTCCTTCAAAGTTCTTGCCGGGCGTCCACTGCGTGGCCGCCCGCTGCCATTCGCGCCCCGTTCCGTCATTCATGACCGCGTAGCCGAGAATCGCGTCGAAGGCATCGTCGGCCTTGATGTAACGGCCACCCTTACCAATCACGATCGCCAGTTCACCCTCGAAGTCAAAACGTTCCGTGAGCGCCGGCTTCACCATGTCGTCGTAGGCCCCGATCACGCTGCCCGCCCCTCGCACGAAGGACTCGGGCCACGTCGGTACGGCCCGTCCACCCTCAATCGCGTGATCGGCGTAGTTGACGCCCAGGCAAAGGATCCGATTGGGATTGGGCGTGGCCGGTCCGAAATCGGACTTTTCGAAACTTTTACCAGCTTGCGACGAAGCTTCTCGGGCGCGGTCGAGGGCCGCGCTTCCGCCCGAAGCGAGACCGTTGATCGATGACAGCGACTCATCGCCGGAGGCGTCGGCCACGTCCACGTAACCCTCCGAGCCCTGAACGTGCAAACGAAGTCCGCGCGTTGTCCTGATTGTCGCAAAGCGCATCTGGTTCCCCCTGAATTGGTTGACAAATTGGTTGCATTGGTCAACTCGCTGAAGGCACTATAGGACCGTACTTTCAATATGTCAACAGCGCCCTGACCGAATTTTTTTAAATTATTAGCGAACGCGCATTGGTAGCATTGGTCATATTGGGGTTGAAGTACTCTCTCGAGAGGAGAAAGGTTGAAATGCGCACAGTTTCAAGTGACCGAATTCGTGATGTTGCTGAAGAAGTGCTTCGCGAGGCGTCCCGTCGAGGTCTCGTCGTGGGAAGTCGACTGCCGACCGAACGGGGACTCTCCGATGACTTGCACTTAACGCGTTCCACCGTTCGAAACGCAATGGCTCTTTTGGAGTCCGATGGTGCGATTTCGCGCGAGGTCGGACGAGGAACGTTTCTCCTACGAGAACCGACGTTTGAAATTGCCGGCTTCGGCGCTGGCTCGGGCGGTGCGAGCACCTTCCTGAGCGATGTCGGCCCGATGGTCGTCATGGCCGCGCGACTTTCATTCGAGCCGAGGGCGATGCTCTTAGTTGCCGAGGAAGCAACGGAGGCCGACTTCGACAATTCGGAACTATGTCTCGTCGGCTGTGACCAAGCGGACAACTATGACGACTTCGAACGATGGGACCTGTCGTTTCACCGAAGTTTGATCGAAGCGACGCACAACCCCCTCTTACTTCGGATGTACGGGCTTATTGAGGTCGCTCGCCAAGGCGATCTCTGGGGAGATATGAAACGACGTGGCGACTCGCGCGATCGACGCCAGCGCGCGTGCGGCGAGCACCACACGATTCTTCTCGCCTTGCGAAATCGCGACGGTCGAACTGCTCAAGACGCAATGGCGATGCACTTGACGTCGGTCGCGGTGAACTTGCGAGAGAGTGAGCGCAGTTAGGACAACGTGCGACGACTTATTCGTTGAACGAATGAAACGATTCGCGCACTTCGTCAAGGCCGTATCGCGCGCCCAGCAACAAGCTCAGGAGTATCCGCGATTTCAGACCGTCCAACTCACCGGCGGAAATCAGACCGCGTGCGAGCAGGTCGGATTCGGATCCGGCGAATCCGTACGTCGAGGTCGAGACAAGGCCCTCACCTGTTCGCGACGCCAACACCACTGGCATCGTCAGTGCGAGACGGGTGAGAGCATCAATCGTGCGTGATGGTACGTGGCCCGCTCCAAAGCCTTCAACGACGAGTCCCTCGTACCCGAGTGCCTCCACCTCATTCAACACTCGGTCGTCGTCACCAAGAACCATGCGCACGAGTGCGACCGGTGGAACGGCCGGAACCGGCCTCGTCAGCACGGACGGCTTTCGATACGCAGGGGCAAAAAATCGCGCTCGCCCTTCGAGCACGACGCCAACCGGTCCGGCGTTGGGCGACGTGAAGGCAGCCGTGGAGAAACTGTGCATCTTGCGCACCCAACGCGCAGCGTGAATCTCGTCGTTCATCACCACCAGGACTCCTCGTCCGGCGGCATCACTCGACGCAGCAACTTGCACCGCCGCAAGCAAATTGGCCGGACCGTCCGCGCCGGCCATCGTGGGGTTGCGCATGGCTCCCGTCACGACCACCGGACGACCGGTTGCTGCGAGCACGAGGTCGAGGGCGAACGCCGTCTCTTCGAGTGTGTCCGTACCTTGCGTGACCACGACGCCGTCACAACTATCACCCTCGCGCCCAGTAATGTCGCGAGCCAGTTCGAGCACATCGACGAGGGTGAGGTCGCCCGAGGGGATTCGACGAAATTCGGTTATCTCGATGCGCGCGACCGCTCCGAGCTGCGGCACTGCCGCGATGAGCGCCGTGCCATCAATGCCCGGCGAAACTCGACCGTCCCCCGTAGGTGTGGCGGCAATCGTTCCACCCAGAGTGACGAGAGCAACGTGTGGCAACTGTTCCGTGCTCAAAGGAATGGCGACCTTTGATCGTTCATATGCCTGCACACTAAAGCGTAAGTGTCCAACGTGAGGAATGACATCAGGAACACGGTCCGGTATCGGTCGGAAACGAGGACCGTCAGCCCCTCCGAGGACGTCGCTGGGCGTCAATGAAGAGCGCGATGGTGTTCTGCACCGGTACGAGGTCGCGCCGGTAGTGCCGGTGCGTCTCTTCGACGTTCGACCGAGCTTCGTTCGCGGCGGTCGCCAACTGTTGACGGGCCTCAGCGAGTTCGCCTTCCAGGCGCAAGATCTTCTTCACGCCCTCGAGGTTCACACCGTCGTTCGTCAACTCTTGAATCCGGCGGAGCGCCGCGAGGTCCTCGTCGGAAAATCGACGTGATCCTCCGCTCGTTCGTTGAGGACTGAGCAAACCTCCGCGTTCGTAGTTGCGAAGCGTCTGGGGATGGACGCCGGCCAATTCGGCGAAGACCGAGATCACGTAGACGGCGTGGTGCTGTTGCCGTTCAGTCATTGGTAACCCCTTCGTTCAGCGAGGCGGACAGTTTTTCTACGAGTGCCCGTTGCTCCTTGTTCAGTTTTTTCGGAATAGTGACGTTCACCGTGACGAGAAGATCGCCGGCCGCGTTCTTGCCTCCGGCCGGTACACCTCGCCCCCGCACGCGCATCGTCGTGGACGGCTGCGTGCCGGCGGGAACTTTCAAGGTGACGGGGTCGTCGAGTGTCGGGACGTCAACGGTCGTACCGAGAATCGCGGCCGTGAGTGGCACGTCGACGGTCGTGGTCACGTTGCGGCCCCGTCGGTCGAAGCGCGCGTCCGGTGAGACGTGCACGTCGACGAAGAGGTCGCCGGGAGGTCCGCCGTGGACGCCGGCGTTCCCCTTGGCCTTCAGTCGGATTCGTTGACCGTCAATGACGCCCGCGGGAATGCGAACGTTGACCTTGCGCGATGAAGGTTCGCGACCGGTGCCGTGACACGTGGGGCACGGTGTTTGAATGCGTCCGCCTCGACCCTGACAGACGGGGCAGACGCTCGACATCGCAAACGGACCCTGGTCGTCGTTCAAGACGCCTCGTCCCTGACACCGTTCGCAGGTCGTGACACCGGTGCCCGGCGCAGCACCTCGCCCACCACAGGTGTGGCAGGGATCCGTGCTCGGCAGACTGACCGATGTCGTGACGCCCATGACGGCGTCGCGGAAACTGAGGTGTAGGGCGGTCTCGAGGTCGGCGCCGCGTTGGGCCCGTTGGCGACGACCGCCGCCGCCGAAGAGTCCACCGAAGAGATCGCCCAGGTCCCCGAAGTCACCCGTTTGAAAGTTGAAGCCGCCCGGCGACGCCGGTCCCCCGAAACCGGCCGCGGCCGGTCCGAGACGGCGGACGTCGTCGTACTCTTTGCGCTTTTCGGCGTCACCGAGCACGTCGTAAGCCACCGAAACTTCTTTGAACTTCTCTTCGGAGCCGGGATTCGTGTCGGGGTGTGACGACTTCGCCAGTTTGCGATAGGCGCGCGTGATTTCCTTCTCGGTCGCACTCGACGAGAGACCGAGCACCTTGTAGTAGTCCTTATCGAACCACTCGCGTTCGGCCATGAGGTCAGCCCTTCACCCTCACCATCGCCGGACGAAGTACTGCGCCCTTCCAGCGATAGCCCGCGCGAAGGACCGCATCAATCACCTGAGCGCCGCTTCCCTCAATGTGCGCGACGGCGTCGTGCACTTGGGGATCGAACGGTACACCGACTCCGTCAATTCGCTCGAGACCCTCTTTGGCGAGGGCGTCGAGGAGAAGACTGCGTGCTTGGGCCAGTGCCTCGGCCTCTTCTGAAGGCGAGGCGGCGAAGTGTGCCTCCGCGAGGTCGAAGGCGTCGAGGACCGGCAACATCTTGGCGACGACTTCACCGGCCGCGCGAACGCCCGCGTCCATGGAGGAACGAGCGACTCGCTTGCGATAGTTCTCAAAGTCGGCTTGCAGACGTTGCAGCGCGTCGAGGTACTCGTCGCGCTCGCGTTCTACTTCACTTCGCACATCGACGACCTCGGTGGCGGCGTCAGTTGACGCCGCCCCGGTGTCATTCTCAACGACGTCGTCACTCATTAGTCAACGATTTCCGCATCGACGATGTCGTCATCGTTTCCGGCCGGTGCCGACGGTCCTGACGCGTTGGCCTTGGCGGCCTCTTCGTACAGACGCTGGCTGAAGCCCTGGCTCGTCGTCAGCAACTTTTCGGTCGCATCCTTGATCGCCTCGATGTCGGAACCGGCGATTGATTCCTTCAACGTGGCCAGCGCGCCTTCGACGTCCTCGCGTTCGGTGCCCTGGAAAGCCTCGGCCTGATCCTTCAGCAACTTCTCAGTTGAGTAGACCAGTCCGTCGGCGTTGTTGCGCACTTCGGCCTCGGCCCGTCGCTGGCGGTCCTCTTCGGCGTGACTCTCGGCGTCGCGGACCATGCGGTCAATCTCGTCCTTGGAGAGCGACGATCCACCAGTGATCGTCATCGACTGGGTCGCACCCGTCGCCTGGTCCTTCGCCGACACGTGGACAATGCCGTTGGCGTCGATGTCGAAGGTGACCTCGATCTGGGGCATGCCGCGAGGCGCCGGCGGGATACCAACGAGCTGGAACTTGCCCAGCGTCTGGTTGTAGGCCGCCATCTCACGCTCACCCTGGAGCACGTGAACCTCAACGGACGGCTGATTGTCGTCGGCCGTCGTGAAGGTCTGTGACTTCTTGGTCGGAATGGTGGTATTGCGCTCGATGATCTTGGTCATGACGCCACCCTTGGTCTCAATGCCGAGCGACAACGGGGTCACGTCCAGCAGCAAGATGTCCTTCACGTCACCCTTCAACACGCCGGCCTGGACGGCGGCGCCGATGGCGACCACTTCGTCGGGGTTGACGGTCTTGTTCGGCTCCTTGCCGGTGACCTTGGTCACGAGCTCTTGGACGGCCGGGATACGCGTCGATCCACCGACCATGATGACGTGGTCAATCTTGTCGAGCGTGAGGCCCGCGTCCTTGATCGCCTGATCGAAGGGCTTGCGGCAACGCTCCACGAGACTCTGCGTCAGTTCATTGAACTTGGCGCGACTGAGCTTGATATCGAGGTGCTTGGGACCGTCAGCCGTCGCGGTGATGAAGGGCAGGTTGACCGTCGTCTCTTGCACGGCGGAGAGCTCAATCTTGGCCTTCTCGGCGGCTTCCTTCAGACGCTGCACGGCCATCTTGTCGGCCGAGAGGTCGACACCTTCGGTGTCCTTGAAGGTCTTCACGAGCCACTGCATCACGGCGTCGTCCCAGTCGTCACCACCAAGGTGGGTGTCACCGTGGGTCGACTTCACTTCGAAGACGCCGTCGGCGATGTCAAGGACGGACACGTCAAACGTGCCACCACCGAGGTCGAACACGAGCACGGTCTGCTCCTGGCCACCCTTGTCGAGTCCGTAGGCCAGTGCCGCGGCCGTGGGCTCGTTGACGATGCGCAGCACCTCGAGTCCGGCGATCTGGCCGGCCTCTTTGGTCGCGGTGCGCTGAGCGTCATTGAAGTACGCCGGGACCGTGATGACGGCCTGCGTAACGGTGTCACCGAGGTAGGCCTCGGCGTCGCGCTTCAGTTTCTGAAGGATTCGCGCCGAGATCTCCTGCGCGGTGTACTTGGTCCCGTCAATGTCGACCGACCAGTTCTCGCCCATGTGGCGCTTCACGGAACGGATGGTCCGCTCGGGATTGGTAATGGCTTGACGCTTTGCAACCTCACCGACCAGCACTTCACCGGTCTTGGAGAAACCAACGACCGACGGGGTCGTGCGACCACCCTCGGCATTGGGGATGACGACGGGCTCGCCCGCCTCGAGGACACTGACCACCGAGTTGGTGGTTCCCAGGTCGATTCCGACTGCCTTTGACATGAACATCTCCTTGATTCGGATTCAGTCTCACCGGTCCGTCCGGCGAGCCAGAACTCACAACCTCCAGTATAGAGAGTTGAGTCTGTCCTTGTCAAGAAAATATATAGTCTTCTTACTATCTTCAAGAATACGTAGGAAAGTAGGGTCTGAGCGCCACCAATGGGCGCCATTTTTCTGGACCGCACCCAGTTGTACGCTGGACAACGTGCCTGACCTCATTCTCGTGCGACACGGACAATCGGCGTGGAACGACCTCAATCTCTTCACCGGCTGGACCGACGTGGACCTGACGGCTCAGGGCGAGGAAGAGGCCCGGTTGGCCGGCACACTTTTGGCGGGCGAACAGGACCTGGATCTTCGGGTTCTCCATACGTCGGTCCTCACGAGGGCCATCCGCACCGCCAACATTGCCCTGGACGCGGCCGGGCGGTCCTGGTTACCGGTTCGGCGCAACTGGCGACTCAACGAACGCCACTACGGCGATTTGACGGGGAAGAATAAGAAGGAAACGGCCGAACAGTTCGGGCTCGACCAGGTCCAAATCTGGCGCCGTAGCTACGACGTGCCGCCTCCCCCGCTCCCCCACGGCGATCCGCGAAACAGCCTCGGCGACCCGAGGTACCGCGACGTGCCGCCCGAGTTCATACCGGCGACCGAGTGCCTGAAGGACGTCGTCGCCCGCGTGACGCCCTACTTCGCCGACGTCATTGTCGAGGACTTGCGCAGTGCGGCCGTTCGTGGCGGCGCGGTCATCGTGGTCGCCCACGGCAACTCGATACGCGCCCTTCGCATGGTTCTCCAGAACATCCCCGAGGACGAGATCGTGGACGTTGAAATCCCGACGGGTATCCCGTACCGCGTGACCCTGGACGACCAGTTGAACATCCTGGGCGCCGAGTACCTGGGCGACGCCGCGGCCGCGGCGGCGGCGGCCGAAGCCGTCGCACGCCAGGCCGGCTGACTACAGCGCTGAGGGTCCGCGTTCGTTCGTTCGGATTCGAACCACGTGCTCGATGTCGGTAACCCACGCCACACCATCGCCGATGGTGTCGGTGCGCGCAGCGTTGACGATGGCGTCGATGAGCGCGTCCACAATTTCATCGGTGCAGATGATCTCCACGCGAATCTTGTCGACGAAGTCGAACTCGTACTCCTTGCCTCGGTAGATCTCAATGTGACCGCCCGCGTGGCCGAAGCCACGTACTTGGGCAACGGTCATGCCAGTGATCCCGACCTCCTTGACAGCGGTCTTCACCTCGTCAAGTTTGAAGGGCTTGACGACTGCGGTGACTAGCTTCATTGTCTCTCCTTAGACGTTGTCGGTGTGAAGGTGGCTGGGTGAATCAATGGGCTCACCGAAGGTTGGATCCGGGAACGCCTCTTCGTCGTGGATTGCGACGTCGCCGAGTCGCAGCGTCTCTTCGGACTCACGTAGCCCGCCGAGAACCCACTTCACGAAGTAGAAGATTAGGGCGGTGCCAAAGGCCGTCCAACTGATGATCCAAATGGCTGCGAGGAACTGCTCCCAGAGTTGGTGGAAGGAATGTCCGTAGAACCAGCCGCGGACCGAGAAGTTTCCCGAACCCTTGAACTTGCCGGGCACGCCGTACTCCACCATGTTGGGGTCGGCCAAGATGCCGACCAGCAGACCACCGATGAGTCCGGCGATGCCGTGGGTGTAGACGACGCCGAGAGCGTCATCAACCTTGGAGAAGGGACGGCAGCGCGACAGGTAGTTCCAGGCGAACCACACGACCGTTGACGAGATGAGCCCGACGTAGATGGCGCCCATGCCGTTCACCCAACCGGCACTAGGCGTAATCGCCACGAGGCCGCAGAGCATGCCGTTGATCGCTCCGAGGAACGTGGGCTTCTTCTGCTTGGAAAGCACCATGTCCCAGAGCAGCCAGACAATGACGCCCGTTGCCGTCGCCACGTTGGTATTGAGGACGGCACTCGCCGCATCAGCACCGGCGTAGAAGGGGTCACCTCCGTTGAAGCCGTTCCAACCGAGCCAGATGATGCCCGCTCCAACTGCGACCATCATCAAGTTGCTCGGGAACGCGTTCTCGCGGTCCTGCCAGCGTCTCGGCCCGAGAATGGCCGCACCGACGAAGGCTGCGACACCGGCGCTCAAGTGGATGACGTAACCACCCGAGTAGTCGACCGCACCCTTCTGGGCGAAGAAGCCGCCGCCCCAGAGGAGGCAGGCGTTGACGCAGTAGACCAACGTGATCCAGAGCGGCACGATGAGGAGCCAGGCCTTGAACTTGAGTCGCCCGACGAACGCGCCGACGAACAACAGGGGAGTGATGGCGGCGAACACGAACTGGAAGTAGGCGAGCGTGGCGGTCGAATAGTGGAAGGGGATCAACGTATTGGCACCCGAGACCGCCTGCCCCTGCTCTGCACCAGCCGTCGAAAGCGGTGTGAAGTGGCCGATGAACCCGCTCCAAAACGATCCCGTGGCCCCAAAGTGCGAAATGGGGCCAAACGCCATGTTGTAGCCCCAGAGCATCCACACGATGAGGGTCAACGAGAAGCCCGTGAAGACCATCAACATCGTGTTGACGATGAATTTCTTTCGTACGAGGCCACCGTAGAGGACAGCAAGTCCCGGGAGACTCATCAGGCCGACCAAGGTCGCCGCCACGAGTTGCCAGGTATTGTCCGCTGGATTCAGCCAACTGGGATAGGGGATGTTCGATGCGAGAAGCACGTCCACTCCTTGGGTGACTAGGAGAGGGCGACGCTGACCTCAGGTTGTTCGCAACAGTGTCGCAATCGAGGGTTTCCAAATAGTTAGCGCCGTGTTTCGTGGGTATTAACTACACGGCGTTGTAAGACAAAACTCAGGCTTGTAGGGAACGCTCCACCACCTGGGAAATATCCATCACCGAGACCTCGTCACCCTTACCGTTCGCCTTCACGGCGTCGTCGAGCATGATCATGCAGAACGGGCAGGCCGTCGACACGATGTCGGCACCGGTCCCGAGGGCCTCCTCGGTGCGCTCCATGTTCACGCGCTTGCCGATCGTCTCTTCCATCCACATACGCGCACCCCCGGCGCCACAACAAAATCCCTTTTCGCGACAGCGGCCCATCTCCACGGTCGTGACCCCGGGAATGGCGTCGAGCACGTTGCGAGGTTCGTCGAAGACTCGGTTGTGACGACCCAGATAACAGGGGTCGTGATACGTGACCGTGCCGCTGTAGGCAACACCGGGAACCAGGCGACCGTTGGCGACGAGATGACTGAGTAACTGCGCGTGGTGGATCATCTCGTAGCTGCCGCCGAGGCCCGGGTACTCGTTCTTCATGGTGTTGAAGCAGTGGGGACAGCTCGCGACAATCTTCTTCGCGCCGACTTCGTTGAGGGTGGCGATGTTGGACTTGGCCATCTCCTGGAACAGATACTCGTTACCCATGCGACGGGCCGGGTCGCCGGTGCACGATTCGCGGGGTCCAAGGATGCCAAAACTCACGCCGGCCCGGTGCAGCATCCGCGCCGTCGAAACGACCTGCTTGCGACCGCGTTCGTCGAGGGAACCGGCACAGCCGACCCAATAGAGGTACTCAATGTGGTCGGGAATCGGTCCGTCGATGATCGGCACCTCGAAGTCGAGGGCGCCGAGCCAGTCGGTGCGCTTGGATGCGCCGAGTCCCCACGGGTCGCCCTGATTCTCCATGTTTCGAAGCAAGAGTCCGGCTTCGGTGGGGAAGCGCGACTCCATCAACACCTCGAAGCGACGCATGTCGACGATGGCGTCGACGTGTTCGATGTCGACGGGGCACTCCTCGACACAGGCCCCGCACGTCGTGCACGACCACAGCACGTCGGGGTCGATCGTCGTCGGTACCAACGTCGCCACGTCGCTGTTGGACCCGCCCGAGAGGAGTCGGTCGGCCGAGGAGAACATATTGTCGCGCAGCCCCATGATGACGAGTTTCGGACTGAGAGGCTTTCCGGTCGTCCAGGCCGGACAGACCGATTGACACCGTCCGCACTCGGTGCAGGTGGAGAAGTCCAACATCTGTTTCCAAGTGAAGTCCTCCATCTTGCCGGCACCAAAGACCGTGTCCTCCGAGACGTTCTCCATGTCCATGTCGGGGGTCTTGTCGAGTCCGCCGAGGGCTCGGGGACGACGAGAGACACCGACGTTGATCGGCGCCAGAAAAATGTGAAGGTGCTTGGAGTATGAGACGAAGACGAGAAAACCGGCGATGACGGCCACGTTGAGCAGAAGAAAGACCGCTTCGAGCACACTGTTCACGCCAACCCCGAGCGGGGCCAGCCAACTCGCGACGACTTTGCTGGCGAACGCCCAGGGCGACGCGAACGACGCCAACTGGTGCGTCGTCGGTCCGATCAGAAAACCGTCCGCTCGAGCTCCTTGCACGTACTGATTGTCAAACGGGAAGTGACCGGTGTTGATCTGCGCGCCGCGGTACACCAAGAGCGTAAGAATCACCATTGCAATCATGAAGAGCACGGCCCACGCAGCCCCTAAGTGGCTCCCGTAGAAACGCGATCCCCGCTCCTTGCGCGAGGGAGCGTTCTTGATGCGGATGATCGTGAAGATAACCAGCGAGACCAGGACGGCCGTGGCGAAGAAGTCTTCGGTGAAGGCCAGCCAATTGTCCTGACCGATCAGGGGAATACGGAAGTTGCGGTCGAAGAGCGATCCGTAGGCCTCGAGAATCGTCGTCATAAGTATTGTGAAGCCCCACATCGTGAAGAAGTGCGCCAAACCGGGCACGGTCCACCTCAGAAGCTTCTTTTGACCCGCGACCTCCACGACTTCGGTCTCGCTGACCTTTCGAAAACCCTGCCAACGACGTGGGGCGGGCTGGCCGGAGCGAATGAGTTTCGAGAGCCAGAAGAATCGTCGTCCGGCAATGGTGAAGAAAATGACCGTGATGCCCAGTCCGATGATGATCCGCGCTAACACGACTGTCCTCTCGATCGACGGTTGCTCGTCACTGTTTCTTGAAGTTCTCCGAATAACGACTGGGCGTGGGACCGCGCTGGCCCGAGTATTTGGAACCGAGACCCTCGGAGCCGTAGGGACGATCGGCCGACGTCGTCATCTGGAAGAAGCTGATCTGACCGATCTTCATGCCGGCGTAGAGGGTGATCGGGAGATTGGCTACGTTGGACAGCTCGAGCGTGATGTGCCCATCCCACCCGGCGTCGACGAAGCCAGCCGTGGAGTGGATGACGAGGCCTAGTCGGCCGAGTGAGCTTTTGCCGTCGAGACGTCCCACGATGTCGTCGGGGATCCCAATGCGCTCGGTCGTCGAACCGAGCATGAACTCGCCCGGGTGCAGAATCATTGGCAGTTCGGGGCCGATGTCAATCAACTCCGTAAGGTCCTCCTGGGCCTCCTTCACGTCGATGACGCGTTGCGTGTGATTTCGAAAGACGCGGAAGTACTGATCGATGTGCAGGTCCACCGAGGACGGTTGGACGCAGTCGTCGCCCAGGGGATCGATGATGATCCGGCCTTGCGCAATGGCTTCTTTGATGGAGCGATCGGAGAGGACCATAACGTTGAAACGATAGCCCTTTCAACGCTTTGTGCCAGAACGAGGGGGACCCCGGCGTCCGCGGCCGCTACGAGAGAACGCGTCGGCGGAAGTTGCGCAGACCGAGGGCGAGGAAGAAGGCTCCGAAGCTGACCATCACCGGATAGACGACGTAGAGGTGCATGTGCGGAGCGTTCGTAAAGGCGGCCCGCATCCCCTCGTTGACGTACACGAGAGGATTGATGAGTACGAGGGTCTGAAGCCAGTGAAAACCACC
>DATCFS010000090.1:0-2204 GCA_036509375.1 Acidimicrobiales bacterium | reverse complement strand
AACGCGAACAAGGAGGTCGGTGACGCCACCGACCGCGCCATGAACGCGAAGTTCGTCAACCCGATCCGCATGATGGTCGACTCCGGTGCCCGAGGTAACAGCCAGCAGATCCGTCAGATCGCCGCCATGAAGGGCCTCGTGTCCAACCCGCGCGGTGAGATGATTCCCCGTCCGATCAAGTCGTCCTTCCGCGAAGGCCTCTCGGTCCTCGAGTACTTCATCTCGACGCACGGAACTCGAAAGGGTCTGGGTGACACCGCGCTTCGCACCGCTGACTCGGGCTACTTGACCCGTCGACTCGTCGACGTGGCCCAGGAGCTCATCGTCAAGGAGTTCGACTGTGGCACGCAGCGCGGCATGTGGATTGAGCACGTCGCCGCCGACACCCGTGGTCAGCGCGCCCACTTGGAGACCAAGCTGTGGGGCCGCGTCGTCGCTGAAGACGTCACGTTGTCCGATGGTTCGGTGATCGAGAACGGGACCATGTTGATGGTCGACGACGTCGAGCGACTCCGTGAAGACGCGGCCGTTGGTCGTGTTCGTGTTCGAACGACCCTAACCTGCGACGCCGTCCAGGGTGTCTGCGCCGCCTGTTACGGACTCTCACTGGCGACCCACCAACTGGTGGAGCTCGGTGAAGCGGTCGGCGTCATCGCCGCCCAGTCCATTGGTGAGCCGGGAACCCAGCTCACGATGCGTACCTTCCACTCCGGTGGTGTGACTGAGAGCGACATCACCCACGGTCTGCCGCGCGTGGTCGAGCTCTTCGAAGCCCGTACGCCCAAGGGCGCCGCGAAGGTGGCGGAGTTCTCCGGCGTCGTGCGTGTCGAACTGATCGGCCGAGAGCGAAAAGTGACGGTCGTCGGTAACGACGGCGAAGTGCAGGAGGAGTCGATCTCGATCGCGCGCCACCTGCTCATCGAGGACGGCCAAGAGGTCGAAGTCGGTACGCCGTTGCACGACGGTCCGCTCGACCCCAAGTTGATGATGAAGTTCCGTGGTACCAGGGAGACCCAGCAGTACTTGGTCGAAGAGGTCCAGAACGTCTACCGCGACCAGGGTGTGTCGATTCACGACAAGCACATTGAGTTGATCGTGCGCCAGATGACGCGTCGCGTCCAGATCGTTGACGCGGGGGAGTCCCCGTGGCTGCCCGGTGCGATGGTCGACGTGAAGCTCTTCAACGACACCAACGACGAGATTGAAGCCAGTGGCAAGGAAGCGGCCGACGGTCGTGCCCAGTTGATGGGTATCACCAAGGCCTCACTCGCCACCGACTCCTGGCTCTCGGCCGCCTCGTTCCAAGAGACGACCCGAGTCCTCACGGAGGCCGCGATTGAAGGTAAGCGCGACCACCTCGTTGGTCTGAAGGAAAACATCATCATCGGTAAGTTGATCCCCGCCGGTTCGGGCCTGGAGTACTACAACCAGCGCGAACTGCGTCTCGACATGCCCGACGCCGAACTGTTGCCCGCCTGGGCCCAGGTCAGCGACGACGACCTCGACCTCGCCAGTCTCTTGGGCGAGCTCTCGGGTGATGACACCTTCAGTGCCGACCTCACTGCCTTCCAGAACATCGGAACGGCGACGTACGACGAGTCGGCACTACCGGAAAACGACGGCGCCAACCCCGAAGACGAGTTGGGCAACCGAGCTATCTAGCGCGATACCCGCCCGCGTCACACGACTCGGGCGGGTATGACGCGAGTGTCAGTGCGTGCTCGGCGCAGTTGTAACCAGGTACCAAAGGGATTGATCACTGCTTGGGCGGAAAGATCTCCCAATGCCCTTCCGAAATGACCTCAATGACACCGTCGACCACTTTGATCGCGGTCTGGTCGTCAATCCCGTAGGTCGGGACCGTAATGTCGGCGGCCCACTTCGCGACTTCGGCCCGTGAATTGTCCGGCATTGCTTCGTGGTCCATGTGGACGCCCATCGCTAGGGGAATGAACCCGAGTGGTGTCTCGCTACCGGTGCTGGCCACGACGCGATCGTTGTAGTTCTCTCCGAAGCTCGCCGTCACGGCCATACTTCCGCCACTAATGCCCACGTACACGGTCGCGCTGAGCGTGGGGAGCAGGTCCGCCAGTCCGGACTCACGCATCCAGTGGCAGAGATATTGGGGATCGCCCCCTCCCACGATCAGGGCGTCGGTCTCCCTGACCCGGGGGACCCACTGCTCCAGGTCGACGCTCGGCAAG
>DATCFS010000089.1:0-6831 GCA_036509375.1 Acidimicrobiales bacterium | reverse complement strand
GTCCGCGATCATCTGCGCCCACGTTGTTGGTGGCGTGAGGTTTGCCGCTGCGAAGTCGGCCTTGTTGTAGAACAGCACTTGGGTGTTCGTGTCATCCGGGATTCCCCAGTAGCCGCCGTTCCAATAGTTCGTCGACATTGGACCTGGAAAAGCGTCCTTCTTCACCGCGGGGAACCACTTCTGCTTCGACGTCTCGAGCAAGATTCCCTCCGAAGCCAACTGTGGCACCCACGCAATATCCGACCGCATAAGGCTCGGTGGGTTGCCGGCGGCCGCCGACGCGATGAACTTGGTCAACAGTCCGTTGTACGGCAACGTGTCGTCCTTGACTTTGATTCCGGGATGCAGCCTTTCAAACGCCGGGATCACGATTCCGTTCATGACGGGTGTTTCCGTGACGTCGTTGTACGCATTCCAGAAAGTGAGCGTCACGGTCTTCGACTTGTGCTTCGCTGCTGCCGACGCACCACCAACTCCCACGACCGCCCCACCTCCGACGAGCGCTATCGCCGCAACGAAAAGGGGTGCCCTTTTCGCTATACGACTTCCCTGCCAATGCTTAATACTCATGAGAATGCTCTCCTATTTAACTTAAGAGGACCGGTTGGTCCTGCTTCTCTAATCACTCACTTCTCTTTGGACCTCGTGGTCCTGGCCTTCACTTCTCTCCCCCTCGTCTCGTACCAATTCGGAACTCGTTGGTGGCCCTACCCAACGCGAAACTTCACACTGCGATTACGACTCCCCGGCGTTGCGACCTCCGTCGGCCTCGGCTACGAGTTCGTCGTGCTTGACGACACTCTCCAACCGGCTAATGGCGACTTGGAGCAGAATGAACATCGCGTGCGACCACGTCAGATCCAACGCGGGCAGACCCCAACGCTCAACCCATTCGTCGTAATGGACGCGGTCACGGCGCTCGCCGCCAAACTGCTCTCCCAGGTGCCCCACTCCGTCGAAGTGCGACGCCACCCAATCGCGACAAAGTTTCGCGCCATCAAGATCACCGACTTCCGTGTAGTGCCAACCCAGTGATGCAGTGAGCACCGGCCAGGATCCGCTGCCGAAGTAGACGTCGGCCTCATATCGGCGCAGCCCACCCTCGAACGTCAATTTCTCGATGATCACGTTGACCGTTTCGATGAAGAAGGGATCACTTGCGTCGACGACGTGAAAGGGAGCGTGCAGCCACAACGAACTCGCGTCGACACTCTCGTTCTCGCTCGACTTCGCGTAGAGGCCAAGTCGAGCCGCGTCCGTCTCGAGACGAGTTCGTACGACCTCGGCGGTATGGAGAAGCTCGTCGTCGCGCAGCAGTCCCGCCGCCGTCACCAAGCCGCCGTACACGCAGGCCAACGTTGACGAGTGGAGTGCGGTGCCACTCTCTTCCCACACGTCATAGCAGGGGTTCAAGGCGAATGTTGAGAGGTAACGGGCCGCGCGCGCGACCGACGAGCGCAGTTCGTCGGGAAGCGTTGGCTGCCCCGACAGTGCCAAGTGTTGACCGAGCGACCACAGCCACGTGCCGTAGCCATCAATTTGAAAGTTGGGCCAGTCGTCAATCACTGACGAGCCGTCGAGAGCAAAACGCGCCGGTGGCATGTGAGCTGGATCCAGTAATTCGCCACGGAATCTCATCGCGATGACGGTGTCGATGATCTCGCTGATTCGTTCGATGGCGTCATTGACCCAGTGGTGGTACCGGCCCGACGCCTCATACTCACCCACTTGATCGAGGGCGTAGGCACTGAACGAGCCGTCGCGCAGCCAGCAAAACTGATACTCGACAAAATCGGGTGAGGCGACGAACGCTCCGCTGTCACTTTGGTTTCGAAGAATGGCGAGGGCGCTTCGCTTAATCGAAGGATTTTCGAGACTGACGGAGAGTTGGTCGTCCAAACTCATGCGTTCACCCGATGCCAGATGGCGTTACTCATCTCGTCCGAACTTGGCAGGCTGAAGGATTCACGCAGCACCAACGTGGCCGCACCGACGGCCCACGCCTCATCGCCCCAACGTTGCACTTTGACGCCGACGCTTTGGCCGAGGTTTCCGAATGTCTGCTCGCGAACTGCACTCACGATCGGATCGATAAAGGCTGCTCCCAACTCTGTTCCCTCACCGCAGATGATGAGGAGCTCGGGGTTGAGCAAGGTCATCATGTTGGCGACTGCTTGTCCGAGCTTTCGACCCGCCGAACTGACCACTTCGGTCGCCATACTGTCACGCGCTTCCAACAGTGCAATCAGATCGGTTCGCGCTACGTCGCGTCCGAGCAGTTCACTGACTCGTCGGCAAAGAGCGGCCTCGCCAACGATTGCTTCCAAACAGCCGAAGCGACCGCATTCGCACTTCGCGCCACCCGGCTCAACGATGATGTGGCCGAACTCACCGGCGGCGCCGTTCGCGCCTCGGTACAACGATCTGTCGATGACGATGCCGAGTCCGACGCCGCGTCCAACACTCAACGTGACGAAGTGACGGGCGTCGGGGGCGTCGCCGGCCCACTTTTCGGCCACGGCCAAGGTGTTGACGTCATTGTCGACCCACACGGGCAGTCCGAGACGCTTGCGGAGCGGTCCCGCCAAGTCGACATCACGCCACCAGAGCAAGTGAGAGAAATTGCAGACACCGCGATCAGTGTCAATAATTCCAGGCAGCCCGATACCGACGCCGAGAACCTTCGATTGCGGGACCGCAGCATCGCGCAACACGCGAAGTGTCGCCTGCTCAATCGCCAAAATCGCCGCGGCTGGATTCCCGATGAGCGACGTGTCGGTTTCGCGCGTGGCGACGATTTGGGCATCGAGGTCGCAGACAACCGTCGTGAGGCCGTCGGCGCGCAATTTGATCCCAATGACGTAACCGGCCTTCGGGTCGATGCTGAGCAACACGGGCGGACGGCCGCCACTCGAGGGCGCGATGGAGACCTCATTGAAGATGCCTCGCTTAATGAGTTTGTCGACAATCGTCGACACCGTCGGTGCGCTCAGGCTGCTCTGGCGCGCCAAATCCGCACGCGAAACCGTGCCTGCGCGGCGAACGAGCTCGATGAGGAGACTGACGTTGAGATCGCGAAGTAGTGATCGGGAGCCACGCCGCGTGGTGTAACCCGCGGCGGGCTCCCTTTGATCAGTCGCGATGGGAACCTCTGTCGAGGGACGCTCGGGTTGGGGTTGAGCGTCGAGCTGTTTGCGAGTCATGCTCCTCCATCAATCGGGTACTACACGGCACAGCACTTACTTACTTACTTCATTGAACATACTAAGTAAAGGGCGTATCGACGTCAAGTGCGGCCGATTGGGTTATTTCTGATCAAGAAATCCTGAAATCACTGATCAAATTCAGTTTCCGACGATTGATAAAATAGATGTTTTGTTTATTACCAAAAATCGGCTCCGATGATTGGGGCGGGGAGTGACGTCGCTAGCGTGCCTTTGAGGACCTGCAACAGCATCCATACAGCGCGATCTATTGGCCAACTCCTCGTGATTTCACTCAGAGAAATTTTGGTCAAGGAGAGTATGTGAAGAGCAAGTTCATTGGAACGGCAATATTGATTCTGGGACTGGTGTCGCTTCCCGTGGGAGTACTTACCGCCAGTGGATCTTCCAATCCCAAAGCGGTTTCAACTGGTCCATTTCTTTCGACGTTGGGCGCACCAACACCCCTGGCGAGCACGGTACCGAGTAACGGTGACGTCAACCCTTACGGCGTCGCCATCGTGACGAAGTCGGTCGGCAATCTCGTCGCCGGTTCGACACTCGTGAGTAACTTCAACGACAAGGCCAACGTGCAAGGCACGGGCATGACCATCGTCGAGGTGAGCCCCTCGAAGCACGTGAGCGTGTTCGCAACCATCACGAACCACACCACGGGTTTTAAGTGTCCCGGCGGCATTGGTCTCACGACGGCGCTCAACATTCTTCCCGGCGGCTGGGTCATCGTCGGCAGCATCGGCGCCGGCCCGCACGGAACATTGCCGAACGCCAAGCCGGCCGGATGCTTAATTGTCATGAACAATCGGGGCGTCGTGAAGACCGTCTGGTCGAATCCCTACCTGAATGGCCCGTGGGACATGGCCGCTGTCGTGAAGGGCTCAACCGCTCAGCTCTACGTTTCCGACGTGATGCCCCTCACGAGATCGTTGACGATTCCTCGCATCAGCGAAAACTGTGAAGTGGTCCGCGTTGACGTGCTGTTGAAGGGTGAACAGACGCCCAACATCAACTCGTACGCCGTACTCGCCAAGGCGCTCTCGTGTCGGCCGGACAAAGCATCGTTCGTCCTCGGACCAACGGGTATCGCCATTGCCGCGAACGGTACGGCCTACGTCGCTGAAACGCTCGCCAATGAGATCTTCTCGATCCCCCTGGCGTCCACGCGCACGACACCGATCGTCGTGAGCCAGAACATCTATTCGAGAGGCGGCGTACTGCGCAATCCACTCGGTCTGGCCATGGCGCCGAACGGTGACGTACTCGCACTCAACGCCAGCAATGGCTACATCGTCGAGATTAACGCCACCGGAAAGCAGGTCGCCTCCAAGATTCTGGTGCGTAACGGCGGCGGTGCGCTCTTCGGACTTTCGGTGACCCCGAACGGTAGGTCGCTGCAGTTCGTCAACGACATTGCGAACACGCTCGAGGTGGCGATCGGGTAACGCATCCCGCGGCGCCGACGCTTCGTAGAGTGACGACGTGACTGTTGAACGAATTGAAGTCCAGCGCAGTATGAAGCTGCCCGCCTCGTCGATCTTCGCGGTCCTCTGTGATCCGCACGGACACGTCGCGATTGACAGCACCGGCATGCTGATGGACGCCCAGGGCGACGAGGTCCGAGCCGTCGGCGACACGTTCATCGTCCATATGGACCGCGAAGCATTGAACGACTACCCCCTCGGGCGCTACGACGTCACGATCACCATCGTGACCTTTGAACGCGATCGCGAGATTGCCTGGCGTCTCGTTGGTGCGATTCGTCCGCCGATGAATCACGTCTACGGGTATCACCTTGAGTCGAGTGACGAAGGAACGCTCGTCACGTCGTACTACGACTGGTCCGACATCGACCAGAAGTGGAGGGACGCCAACATCTTCCCCGTCATCTCCGAGGCGGCACTTCGCGCCACGCTCGGGATTCTGGAGCGCACTACGCGCAAGCGCGATACGCCATCGAGCTAATACCACCGCACCCGTCGAGTACGTCGACGGGTGCGGGCGATTCGTGCTCTAACACCCGCCGGTGATCACGGAGTTGAGTGAGTTCGTGCGAACGGTTTCCGCGAACCAGTAGAAACTGGCCTTCGGGAGACGGGTGCCGGTCGGAAAGTCCACCCACACAATGCCGAAGCGACGCGAGTAACCGAACGACCACTCGAAATTGTCGAGAAGACTCCAAACGAAGTAGCCCTGGACGTTGACACCAACGTTGAGCGCGTCGTGCACGGCCGAGATGTGTTCCTTCAAATACGACACGCGGTCGTGGTCCATCACGTTGCCGTTCGGGTCGACGTAGTCGTCGAAGGCCGCGCCGTTCTCGGTGATGTAAATGGGCAGTTCGGTGTAGTCGTTCTTCACGCGAACGAGGAGCTCGGTGAGTCCCGAGGCGTCGACCTCCCAACCCATAGACGTCGTCTCGGTGCCGGGCGTCTCGAGCGAGAGCACACGAAGGTCGGGGAACTGTTCTCCGAGCGGCACACCGTAGCCGGCGGCGCGAGCTTCAAAAGCGCGCGTCGAGTCCATGATCGTGCCCGGAAAGTAGTAGTTGACCCCCAGAAAGTCCAGAGGTTGCGAGATGACCTCTAAGTCGCCGTCGCGCACGACCGAGAAGCCTGGCGTGTTCTTCGAGTAGTGCTCGAGCATGTCCGCGGGGTAACTACCGTGAAAGACCGGATCTAAGAACAGCCGGTTCAGGTTGCCGTCGGCCCGGTGGGCCGCCGCTTGGTCGAGTTCGTGGTCCGTACCGGGACGAGAGACGCCGAGGTTGAGGGTGATGCCGACTTTGGCGTCAGGAATTGCCGAACGAAGTACCGGCACGGCCTTTCCGTGCGCCAAGAGCAAGTGGTGCGTCGCGGCGACGGCCTTACCAATGTCCTTCACGCCAGGTGCGTGACGCCCAGTACCGTAACCGAGCCACGCCGAACACCACGGCTCGTTGAGCGTGATCCACCGTTCAACCGAGTCGCCCAGCGCTCGGGCGACGAAGTCAACGTATTCGGCGAAGCGCTCCGCGGTGTCGCGCACGCACCATCCGCCCAGGTCCTCCAGTGGTTGGGGCAAATCCCAGTGGTACAGCGTGAGCGTCGGTTCGATGTTGCGTTCGAGCAGGCCGTCGACGAGGCGACGGTAGAAGTCGAGCCCGGCCTGATTGGCGGGACCCTTGCCGTCGGGCTGTACGCGCGGCCAGGCGACCGAGAAGCGATAGGAGCCCACGCCGAGCCTCTTCATGAGGTCGAGGTCTTCGTCCACGCGGTGGTAGTGGTCACAGGCGATCTCGCCGGTGTCACCGTTCCAGACATTGCCGGGCTCTTCGCTGTAGGTATCCCAAATGGAAGCGCCCCGTCCGTCAGCGGACGTGGCGCCCTCTATCTGGTACGAAGCGGTGGCGGTGCCCCAGAGGAAATCGGGCGGGAAGGAACGGAAGTTCCGTTCGTTAAGTGGACTTGTCGAGCTCATGATGCGTAATTCTCCTACTAGTAAGTGGGCGATGGGGGGAAGTCGCGCGCCGTAGCGTTCCACTGACTCGTGGAACGCTACGGACGCGCGTAATCTGATGTTCCCTCTGCGCGCGGGCGAGCAGGGTTGGAGATTGCTCGCCCGCGCGCAGAGG
>DATCFS010000088.1:0-4062 GCA_036509375.1 Acidimicrobiales bacterium | reverse complement strand
GTCTTTCGCGGCCCCTACGGAGGCGCCGTCGGCTACTTCTCACTGTCCGGCAACGCCGACTTCGCCATCACCATTCGCACGCTTTCACTACGTCACGGTATGGCGACCGTGCAGGCCGGTGGTGGCGTCGTGGCCGACAGTCAGCCGGTCTTCGAATACGAGGAGAGCATCAACAAGGCGTCCGCACCCTTGCTCGCCCTGGAGATCGCCGACCCTTCGCACATGTGAGTCATTCGTCCTCGTCGTCGTAGGACGGTGCGATGCGGGGGCGCGAGTTGCGTCCCCGTTTCTTTCGAGTCTCCACGTCCTGTTGGAGCGACTCCTCCTTCTGGACCATCTCATTTCTGATGGCCCGCCAACTCTCGAGTCGTCGAAGTGGCAGCACGCCGTCACGGACGGCCTGCTCCACGGCGCACCCCTCGTCGCCGGTGTGACTGCAATCGGAGAATCGACAGTGTTGGGCCAGTTCGGTGATGTCCGCGAAGGCCTCATCGAGTCCCTCCTGGCCCACGGTGAGGTCGAGCAAGCGAATACCGGGAATGTCGAGCAGCACGCCCCCGCTGGAGAGTCGGTAGAGGCGCCGCGTCGTCGTCGCGTGGCGCCCTTCACCGGAGCGATTGATCTGCAGGGTGACTTCATCAATCCCTTCGAGGGCGTTCAACAGCGAGGTCTTCCCGGCGCCGGAGGCACCGAGCATCACGGCCGTGACGCCCACGTGCAGGAGCGTTCGCAGATCGCCGATGCCGTGGCCACTCTGAGAACTCGTCGTGAGTACTTGCACGCCAGGTACCGCCTCTTCGGCTTCCAGGACGACCGACTCAACGATGTCGGCTTCGTCAGATTTTGTTAACACCACGATCGGCTTGGCGCCACTGTCAAAAGCCATCACCGCGAGGCGTTCCAGCATGAGGAGGTTCAGTTCACGGTCAATGGGCAGCACGACGAGGACGATGTCGATGTTGGCCGCCATGGCCTGCACGTCACCGGCGTTGGCACCCGGACGTCGGAGTTCGGTTCTGCGTGGCGAGACGGCCACGACGTACTCGTCGCGAATGCTCACCCAGTCACCGGCCACGGGATTGAGATTGAGATTCGTCGCAAATTGAACGGTCGATGTGGTCTCGTTGCCGTGGTCGTCTGACCACGTCACTTCGGCCGTCAGACCGTGGACGATGCTTACCCGTCCCGGCGATGAGTCCGGAGCGAAGTCGAATTCAGCGGAATCGACCATGCCGAGCGTTCGAAGAACGCGTTCCACGCTTTCACTCATCGGTGCGGTGCTGGGCGAGTCCAAATGGTCCTTTGGCTGAGGTGAACGACGGAGCCACAAGCGGGCGTCCAGAGGAAAGATTATTGGACAATTCGCGTGGGAGCGAATAAATCTTCTGTCGCGAGGCCTTGATTGATCTTCGTGACGCGGCGTGGCATTCCATAATTCACCAGGAAGCGGTGAGAAGATTGCTCTCATGAGTAAGCCCGGTTGGCAGTCGCGATGGAAGGATCATCCCGGGGTCCGTCAGCACGAAGACCTCTCTCTGGGCGAGCGAGCGGCCGATCGCATGCGCAACGTCATGGGTTCGTGGCCCTTCGTCTTCTCCTTCTTCGCCATCATGATCATCTGGGCGGCTGGCAATACTTTGTTCTTGCAGCGGGTGATCCACCACAAAGCCTTCGACCCGTATCCCTACATCCTGTTGAACCTGTTCCTCTCGATGTTGGCTGGCGTCCAAGCGGCGGCGCTGCTCATCGCCGCGAAGCGGACCGACTCCATCGCCTCCGAGATCGCGATGCACACGCTCAAGAACTCCGACGACATCAAGAGCCTCCTCGACGAGAACACGAACCTCACCAAAGAAGTGAAGAAGGCCACGGACCTGCTCGATGAGATCCACCGACACGTCGCGGCGATAACGCCCGATGCCGGGCGGTTCAAACCGGGCGAAGAACCGCCGCCGTCAACTACGTAAGGGCATGCTGGTGGCCAGTAACCAACGAACCCCGCGACGCTTGGTCGCGGGGTTCGTTGGTGGAACAGGGATGACTACGAGAAGCTGTAGTACTCCGGCATGAAGTTGCCGAGCGGGCTTGGCGTGAAGCCAATCGAGCTCTTCAGTGTCTTGATGACCTCACCAGGGGAGAACGACTGCGGCTGGTAGAGGACCGGCAACTGCTGGGCCGCGTACGTGGCGTAGGCGGTGAGCTTCGCCGTACCAAAGGTCGTGCCGTTAATGAGCGTCGTCATCTTGGGGTCCTTGTACTCACCGGGGTTGAAGCCACCCTTCGGCGTAAAGAGCGTCTCACCCGAGGGGAAGAAGTCCGGCGCGTAGGTCCAGCCACCGCCCCACGAGCAGATCTCGTAACCGGCACCGTTGTTGCAGTCCGCGATCACGTTGTTAAAGGTGTCCGTCGAGTGCGAGAACGTGATGCCGATACTCGCCCAGTCGGCGATCTCGGCGTTGAACGTGTCGTCCAACGACGGCGATCCGCTCGCCCAGATGATCTTGAAGTTGAGGGTGTAGCCGGCCGTGATGCCCGCACCGCACTGCGTTGCGCCGGTACCTGGTCGCACGCAGGTCTGCACGCCGTTCTCCACCTTCCAACCGTGCGACGTGAGGAGCGCCTTCGCCGTCTTCAAGTTGAACGCGTAGGGGTTACCGACCGGGCCACTGAGTGACGCCGGTGGGTTGGGGGGCAACGGGCTGTAGATCGGGAAGCCGTAACCCTTGTCGACGTTGGTGATGATGCCGTCCTGGTCGACGGCTGTCTGCAGAGCCTGACGGATGTAGAGCTGCGAGATCGCGGCGACCTTGGGGTCGGCCTTGGAAAAGTTGAACGGCGCGTAGTTGAAGTTCCACTGTGGTCCGGTGACGATGTTGTACTTCGAGGCCAACTGGCTCCAGTTCGGTCCGACGGCCCCGGGAGTCGGCGCCGGCGACGTGAGAATGGTCGTATCGACGAAACCGAGGTCCAACTTGCCGGCTTGGAGCACGTTCTCCTCGGCCTGAGTGGAGGTGAACGCCAATTCCTTCACGGTCTTCACTTGGGCCTTTTGTGGACCGGAGTAGAACTTGTTCGCAATGAACGTTGCGTTACCCAAGCTGTCGAACGCCGTCAACTTCCACGGGCCGCTGTCCCCGCTCTGCCACATGGCGTCGGTGTAGGTGCTCGTCTTGGCCGACTGGGCGTCGAGGTACTTCTCGACCGCCTTGCAGTCAGTCGTGGCCTTGGCCGAGCCATACACGTCGGTGGCGCACGTGGACTTGGCCGTAGCGGACGTCAGGTCCCACGAGTTCGGCATCGGCGTGATCTCGGAGAGGTAGTTGTAGAGGATCCAACCTTGGTTGACCGAGGTCGTGAAGTTGAGCGTGACCGTGTTGCCGGTCGCTGAGGCACTCGACACCTGGTCGGGGATGCCGAAGCCACCGTTGTAGCCACAGAAGGACGAGGGGTCGGCCTTGTACATGTTGAGGAAGAACATGACGGACTGGCCGTCAACGGTCTGACCGTCGGCGAACTTCCAACCCTTCATGTCTATGGTGATCCTCTTGTTGCCGTTACTGAACTTGGGCGTGTTACCGAGGGACAGGCTCGGCACGTAGGAGCTCGAGGCCGCGAGTCCGAACCAGTAGAGGGGACGGTACATCTCCTCCTGGAACTGTTCGGTATTGGCGACCGAGTAGAACGAACATCCCATGTACGGAAATATGTAGTTCGGCTGCGCACCCGGCGCCTCGGCGAAGGTGACCGTTCCCGAGCCGGCCGTGGCCGACGGCGATTTCTTACCGCCGCCGAAGATGACGACACCGAGGACGATCAGAACGATGACAACCAGAACGGTGACAATTGGTATGAGACGCTTTTTAGTGAACATAAGGCCATCCTAAGGAGACGAATTGGTGGCGGACCAGCAGCGAAGGTCACCAGCCAACCTTCTCAGGCGTTTTTAATAGAAGCGATTTGAGCATGGTGGAGCATCATTTGTCATACGGTGCCGCACCTTTCGAGGGAATTGCGATTTCGTGTTGAGAAAACACTCAGACGTTTCTCAGAATGAAAGTTGTT
>DATCFS010000087.1:0-2161 GCA_036509375.1 Acidimicrobiales bacterium | reverse complement strand
GACCACGCACACTGACCCCGCTGGCGACGTCGACGGTCACCGTGCGCTCGGGGTGGTCGTTACGAAACTCGTCGACGCGACCGAGGAGCAACGTGCTGAGACCGACCTTTTGATCGAGACGGTGCGGCGCCTCTCGGACCTCCGCCGAGAGGAGGAGGTCGGCCACGAGCAGGTCCATTCGCTCGATCTCCTTTCGCACCCGCACGCTCGCGCGGGTGCGTTGTTCGTCGTTGATCGAGGGATTCGTCAGGAGTTCGTTGTACCCCTTGATGACGGTGAGCGGTGTACGAAGTTCGTGGCTCGCGTCGCCAATGAACTGTTGCATGACCTCGACGCTTCGCGTCTCGATCGCTATGCGTTCGTGCAGTGCCACGACCATGGTGGAGAGCGCCGCCTGTAATTCGCGCACGTCGCGACTGCCGGCACTAGGCGGAATCTGACCCTGGTCGTCGCCCTTGGCGACGTCACTCGCGTACTCGATGAGATTCTCCATGGTCGAGAGGTCCTTGCGCATAACCAGCCGCGCGACCCCGAGCATGAACAGCGCGACGATGAATCCCGTCAGCGCCACGTCGAGGGCGAGTTGCCGACTTTGTTGGGCGATGGCGCTCGTCGAGGCCGCGACCACCAGATAGTCACCACCGCCCACGTAGATCGAACGAATGCGAAAACCGGGCAGACCCGCCACGGCACGCACGCTCTGCAACGACTCGTGTACTTCGACGAGCGTCGGATTCCTCTTCAACGGCACCTTGCCCGTCGCGACCTGGACGACCGCACCCGAGGGATCGATCACGTCGAGAGTGAGGTCGTAGTTGTTGGCCTGCACGACGTTGAGGGCGTTACTCAGTGCCGCGTCCGGATGGCCAATACCGCTACCAATGACGGCGGTGATCTTGCTGTCGAGGGCGTCGTACTGCGAACTCGAACTGGCCTCCACGGCGTACCATCCGACCGTTAGCGCCACAATGGTCGTTAAGACGACCAGGAGAATGTTCAGTCGGGTGGCAATCCTCACTGCTCAGGCGACCACGTGACGAGTTTGAACCCGACTCCTCTCACGGTGGTGATCGGCGCGAAGTCGTCGTGATGGATCTTGCGGCGAAGGTACGAGATGTAGGTGTCCAGGACCGACGTCTCGGAGTCGAAGTCGATGTTCCACACCTCGCGCAACAAGAGCTCGCGCGTCACCAAGCGGTCCTTTCGCTCGAGCAGCACTTCGAGCAGTCGGAACTCGGTCGCCGACAACGTGACCGGCTCGCCGTCGACACTGATCTCGTGGGTGTCGACGTTCATCTCGATGGGGCCTGAGGCGAGCACGAGGTCGTCGGCCGATTCGGCATTGGACCGGCGAAGGATTGCCGAGATTCGCAGCAGAATCTCTTCGAGACTGAACGGCTTGCGCACGTAGTCGTCGGCCCCGAACCGCAGACCTTTCGCCACATCGATCGGCGAGTCGCGCGCGGAGAGCATCAAGACGGGCGTCTTCGTGTCGTGTTCGCGCAGTTTGGCGAGGAACTCGAATCCGTCCATCGTCGGCATGTTGATGTCGACAATGCAGAGGTCGAGGTTGTGACGGCGCAGGTGATCGAGGGCCTCGGCACCGTTTGAGGCCAACTCCGTGGCGTAGCCCGCGACTTCGAGGGCGTCACGCAGCAGATCGCGTACGCCGGGCTCGTCATCCACAATCAGGATCGTCGTCATTTCGTCACTCGCATGAACGAAGCGTACCGCTCGACACCGCGTCAAAACCGTGGTCAGAGGGGAGTTCAACTTCACAGTCAATAAACAAGTACTTCACAGGGTTTTCAGAATTTCCGTTTCTACTGTTGAGTCTGTTCCTTTGAAAGGGGTCCATATGAAGAAGTTCAACACACGAGGCGTTGTGGCGCTGTCGTTGATTGCAGCCTTGGGTGTTGGTACCCCTGCCGTTGCTTTCGCTGACTCAACCACCACGACCACACCAACCACCACCACGACCGTGCCCGTGACGACGACGACCGTCAAGTCCGGACACCCGTGGGCGCAGTACCGCAAGGCCGAAGACGCCTACCTGGATCAATTGAGGGTCATCAACCGGACCTTTCGCCAGACCGTCGAAGTGGCTCGCCACGACTACTGGCTCGCGATGAAGGCATCACGGGGCTCGGACAACCGCTCG
>DATCFS010000086.1:0-4766 GCA_036509375.1 Acidimicrobiales bacterium | reverse complement strand
ATCTTTGTTGCGAACCTCATGTGGTCCCAGTTCATTGCACCCCAGAAGTCTCCTGCCAACCCGTGGGACTCGCTTGGTCTTGAATGGCAGACCGCGACACCTATACCGCCCTACAACTTTGAGCGGATTCCGGTCATCATGACCGACCCGTACCACTACAGCGAAGAGGGCGCGCCTGCGCTCGTCGACCACGGTGGCACGACGCCGGTGCACGCCAGTAGTTCGGTCGCCTCCAGTACTGACCCGGATCAATAAGTAGAGGGTGATGACATGACTGACATGATCAAGAGTTCACAAACAATGAGCGACACGCCGGAAGAGCGCGAGTTCGAAATGCGCGCGCACATTGGATCGATATGGAGCGGCGGCCGACTTTTCATCGGGATGTACACCTTCTTGCTCGCCTCGCTCGCCTTCAGTTACTTCTACCTTCGCTCGAGCAACAACGGGCTTTTGTGGAGGCCGGACCACGTGACGGCGCCGACCGCGTATGGTTGGGCGATTTACACCCTGATTCTTCTCGCTGCGCTCATGGCTATCTTTGGCCAGACGCGACTGCGAAAGGGCAGTGTGTCCGATTGGCAGACGGCCGTGTGGGTCGGGGTCGTGGCATCGCTACTTGCCTTGTTCCTCCAGATTTGGGAGTTCACCAAGGTGCCCTTTTACCCTGGTTCCAGTGGCTACGCATCGACATTCATTGGCTATTCGGTCATGAACATTCTGACGATCCTGATCGTGGCGTACTGGCTGGAGACGACGGTCGCACGTTCACTTCGAATGAACAAGGAGCTCGGTGGCGTTGCGCCGCAGCTCTCGATGCATCCATCGGCGCAATCGTTTCGTGCGAACGTCGCATCGATGACGTATTTCTTGGGATTCGTCGCGCTCGCCAGCACGTTGTTGTTTGCCATGTTTTATCTGCTGTAGTGACGAAACGTAGGAGACCTATAGTGATAGAGAAGATGCGGGTTACCGTCCGAGCGTTGAGGTGGTCATGATGTCAGGCGTGGACAATTTCATCGGCCCTCAGGTCGAGACGATGGTAATACTCTTGGGCACGCTCTTCGTTGTCATCATCTGGGGATTCTTTCAGCGTCATAGTTCGGAGTGAGCGCAGAGCCGGTGAGGCGGCAGATTGTCCCTCGCCTCATTCACGTTCACGACCTGCTCGCAGTCACGGCGCTCGTCCTTTGGCTGCTTGTCCTGACGCCACCCGTTCTTGCGCTGACGAGTGAGTACGAGTTTGCGCAGTCGACACAGTTTTGTCTATTCGCGGTAGTAGTACCTGCCCTCTTCGTAGTTGGTCGTCCATGGCGATGGTTCGATTTGACGTCGCCCGAAACGCCCCTGGTGGACAACGATGGCCAACAGATTGGTCCGTGGCCCGCACGGCCCCTTGATCGCTGGGTACGGGGTCGTTTGACGCGGCACGGTCATCAACGTGTGATCACGCTGCTGATCATCTTTGTGGGACAGTCGATCCTTTGGCGATCGGCACCCGTCGTCGACGCACTGATCCGTCATCCCTGGCTCGCAGTAGTGGAGTCTTTCGCACTCGTGATCGGCGGCGCGTTCCTTTGGCTCGAGCTGGTGGAGTCGGCACCCTTTCACCCGACGACGGTGCGACCATACCGCATTGGAATTTCGGCGGTGGCGATGTGGACAGTGTGGGTCATTGCCTATCTCATGGCCATGGCACCGAACACGTGGTATAGCGGCTTTCGACCGGTAGTACATCCGCTGTTCTCGCACGCCATTGACCAACAGGTGACGACCGCACTTATGTGGTTCATTACGGCGGCCGCGTTTTTGCCGATCATTTTTTCAAACCTTTACCGTTGGCTGCAGTCCGAGGAGGACCCCGACGAAGAACTGTATTTGCTCGTTCGTCGTGAACATTCGCGAGGGTTCTTCGGCACGAACCCGAAATAGCGAATGGGCACCTACGGGTGGTGGTCTCCGGGAAGTCTGGCTCCGATTCCTTCGTGGCACGCCAAGCGAACAGTGGCGCGCATGGAGAGAATCGGAACCGAGAGTAGAGTCGACCGACTCACGTGCCGCTGAGGTGTTTGAGCGACGGGATCTTGACTGGATCCAGTTTCATGCCGAGGACGTTGTCGGCCTTCGCCAGCTCACTTAACACGATCACTCGCTCACTGGCGAGTTGACCCTCCTGAGTCGTTAAGTGATGGATCGCCGAGGCATTGCCCGGATTATTGAAGAGGAATTGGATATCGCGAATTGAGGCGAGCGCGTAGTCAGTGATCCAACGCTCAACATCAGTCAACATGCGATCGATGTGTCGACCGGCTGCGGTGTCGTCGACCTGGATGTTATTGGTCAGGTCGTACACCGGTTGACTGGCGAAGGAGCACGCGGTTTCGTCACCCGTGAGCAGCGTCGGTACTTGCGATAAGTCCGACGGCGACAATTTCCCATTGACGTGGAGGTTGTAGAAGTTGAAGGACTCCTTCACGGCGAACGCGCATTCAGCGAGGTCGGAGTTGATTTCCTTGATCGACGCGTTCTGTGAAGCAATATCTTGGGCTTTTGTGATCGGTCGAGGGAGGTCGATCACGACCGAGATCGCAATGACGACGATCAACGCGAGCGTCGCGAGTACCCACGGGCGCCGGTACCACACGGCCTTTGTAAATCCCAATGACGACGCGGGCATCGACGCCGGGTCGAAGGGGATGTTCTCGAAGCCGGATAGGTCGTCAGTCATTGGACAAGACTATTAGCGGTCTCGGCGATAGCTCGGGCATACGTTCGAAGACTCGGTTGATCGAGGGAGTACAGACCCGTTTTGCTTTCGGTGCCGAACGGCGCGGAATACGACTCGAGCTGGCCGTTGGGGCCAATGAAGTACAAGACGTTGTTATGCGACACCTCGTTCGCCTTGGCCCCCACCACAACCCGCACACCGTAGGCGGACCAAATTCGATTGAGCACATCGACGCTCCCGGACAACAGCGTGACGTCGGGATTGTTACTCAACCCCGGCACGGTGAGGGCCAAACTGTGCGCGGTGATCTTGGTTGCGTTGGGGTCGGTGTTGACAATCACGAAATGTACTTTCTGACCCTGCACGCCAAGTTCGTGCGAGGCGAGTCGTATCTCGCTGCCGACCACCGAACAGATGTCGTTGCAGGTTGAGTTGTAAAAGGCGAGAACAATGACCTGTCCCTTGTGCGACGCGAGGCGCCACTTGCGACCATTTTGGGTGCGCAACGTGAACTTGGGGGCCACTTGGTAGCCGATCTCCTTTAGTCCGATGAACACTTGGAGCGAGATCAACGTGGGCAGGTTGGGATCCGTCGTGGGCGTGCCCTTGAGCACTGGACTCGTCGTGGGTGGTGGTGCCTTGCCGTTGGTTTCGAAGAAATGCTGGCCGACCCCGCCACCAAGGCCAAGGACCAGCACGGCGACGATGGTCCACCAAATAAATTTCCGCGGAATGGTCTCGCGCCGCTGCTGAAGAGAGCCGTGTCGGTCCTTCGGGGCGTTGGCGACGGCGAAGATAGTAGCGCGTTGTTGCTCGTCCAACTCGCCGGTTCGGTGCGAGATCCCTTCAGTTCCGTTCGTCATCTCGCAGCCCATCGTTCGACGTCATTCATACCATATGGTGCGTTCGTGGCGACCTTCGTCGAAGAGCGCGTTGCTCATGGCGGCGCCGCCGGCGAGGGCGAGAAGGCCAAGTACATTTGGAACGTGAGTGACGCCGAGACGGTGCCTGATGAACAGCCGGCTATCGAAACGACTCCTAGCCCGCTTACGGGCGCGTCCGCGTTCAAGACGCACCTCACGTTGGTCCTCGGCCTCGCGTGCTGCGTGGCCGCCTTTTGGTTCGAACTCGGTCGCGCTGAAGCGGGCAACGGACTCAGTTGGGCCTACGTATTTGAATGGCCGCTGCTCGCAATCTTCGCCGTCTATATGTGGTGGAAGATCCTTCATCCCGGTTTCAGGTTCCGGCGAGCACGTAAGAGTCCAACCGTTGCTCCCGAATACCAAGGAATGCTCGAAGCGTGGCAGGGTGAGGTTCAAAAGTTGGAGATGAGCCGAAGAGCCGAGGAGGCCGGGAGCGCTCAATCGGGCGAACCCGCGAAGATCGGTGATGAGTGACTCGTCGGAAGTGACCGTCATCCGCAGGACACCCTCGATTGTTCGAATCACCGTGGTCACTGTGATCGCGGCACTTGCGTCGGTCGCTCTCAACGCAATGCTCGTGTGGATTGCCAAGGCCTCCGACGAGTCCATTCAGCACTACGCGCACTTTCGTCTCGCGGACTACGGCACGCTCACCGCCGTCGGCGTCATTGGTGCCGGCGTGGCGTGGTACCTCGCCACGCGATACGTGGCGTCACCGCGGACCACGTTGTTTCGAGTTGCCGTCGCCGTGATGTTGGTCCTGTGGCTTCCCGACGTGTGGATCCTCGTCAAGCACGAGCCGGCTCGCGCTGTCCTCTTTCTCGCCCTCATGCACGTGAGCGTGGCGATCGTCACCTACAACCTTCTGGTGATCGCGGCACCGGCACCAACGCTCGGCGCGACGGGTACGCCTTCGACAGCGCCCCGGTCGCCGCGTGTTGCATCGCTCGACGACGGTGCAATGTCAATGCGGGTGCCGCGCGGCCTGTGGGTGGTCTTACTAATCGCGGTCGGCGTTGAATTTGTCAGCGGAATCCTTGGCATGGTGTACATCCCGTTCAATCGGCACAATGGTTGGTTCGTTCATCGAGGAACGTCGGTTTACCTCGTACACG
>DATCFS010000085.1:0-18347 GCA_036509375.1 Acidimicrobiales bacterium | reverse complement strand
GGCTTCGATGCGGTCGCAGTGGAGTGACTGGTGCGCGACGCTGCGGTGGCCGATGTGGGAGCCGGGGTGGTCGTGGTCATGGCGAGCGCCGCCGGGCTCGCGTGGAAGCTACCGATCGCGACGATGCCAACGACAGCGCCGAGGACGACCATGGGGGTGCGACGTGTCGTCATTAGAACGAGAACCCCTCTTGGTGGATTCGTGTGGTCGGTACGCCCAAACTGACGGCCGCGTTGGCGACGTCTTCGGTGAAACCCTTGGGGCCACAGATGTAGACGTCACTGTCGCGAACGAGCGGTACCAGGTGGTTCAAGGTTTTGCGGTCGAGTCGCGCCTGTTGGCGTGGCCCGAGGATGGTGTGGAAGGTTCCCGAGCGCTGCTCGACGAGCGCGTGGACCTCGTCGGCGTGCACGAGGTCCTCGGGAGTCGACGCGCGCAGTAGCACCGTTACGGCGACGTCGTCGGGGAGGTCTTCAAGCAACGCCCGCAGGGGTGTCACGCCCACCCCCGCGCCGATGAGTGTGACGGCCGGCGCCGATATCTGGTGTCGAGTGAACACGCCGTAGGGACCTTCGACGAAGACGCGCGTGCCGGGGTGCAGGTGCGCGAGGGCGGAGGACTGGTCACCAAGTGACTTCACCGTGACGCGGAGATACGGCGGGTTCGGGAGAGCCGAGAGCGAGTACGGGTGACTGTGGAGCAGCAATCCCGGGGCGAGAAAGCGCCACTGGAAGTACTGACCGCCCGAGACGTTGAGGCGATCGAGGTGGTGGCCGTGCATCACGATGGCGAACACGCCCGGTGAGACCTCTTCGACCGACGTCACGCGCAAGCGGTAGCGCACGTTCGCCAGTATTGGTCGCACGATGCGCGAGAGCACCAGCACGCCGGCGACGCCGACGAAGACTCTCGTCCAGAGCGCGACGGTCATGGGGTGGCCCAGGAAGATGATGCCGGTACGGACCTGGTGGGCGAAACTGAGCGCGACCGCGAAGTAGAACCCGAGGTGGATGGTCCACCACGTTTCGTATCGCAACCGGCGTCGAATCTGGGGAATCGAGAACGTCGTCGAGAGGATCAACAACCCGAAACCCACGAAGGCCATCAGCATGTCGGGGTAGTGCTGGATGAACGCGATGGCCTGATTCACGACGTTCGTCCTGGCCGTGGCGGCGTAGCCGAAGAGCAGCGTTACGACGTGCACCGTGATCAGCACCACCGGCCAGGCCCCGATGCGCCGGTGCCAACGAGTCAGTCGGTCCTGACCGATCGTGCGCTCGAGCCAGGGAATGCGCGCCATCAGCAGCAGCATCACGAGTAGTAGGTATGTGCCCACCATGCCGCTCAGCCGCCCGGTAGCGTCGAGGAACCCCGCCGTTGACGTTACCGAGTGCAAGGAATCTTGCGAGAGCGCGAACGCGGCGCTGGCTCCGAGGCCGAGACCGCCCAACCAGGCGAACCAGTCAGCGACGCGCGGCATTGGCGCCGGTCCCGAACCGCGACGCGGACCCGCGGGCAGAACCGACGCGCGACCGGGGAGTGTCGAGCGCTCCGCCTGCTCCGTCGAGGTGGGCATGGTCAGTTGTCCGAACCGTGGACGAAGGCTGAGGAGGACGAACTCGTCGTGTCGTCACCGCCGCCGGAGGGCGGAGATGTCAGCGACACCGGAGTAGTCGATGCGTGCGACGTAGAGGTCGAAGGCGTGGTGCTCGATGTGCCGGGTGTCGTCGTCGTTTGAGCGGGAGCGGCCACTGTGCTGCTAACGGGCACGTTGAGGGTGCCCATGGCGGTGAGGACACCGGCGAACGTACCCAACGAGATCAACATGGTGACTATCCAGGAGGTGAGGTGCATTTTTTTCATACCCCATACTGTGCGGGACCCATAAATTGCACCTAGCAGCCGACTAATTCCACGTTAAGGATTGACTGTGCGTCTCCTGAGTCCCGAGGAACGCTTCGACGGTGCTGCGTTGGAGGCAGTAGCCCAGACGCGCGGCAAACGAACGCAGTTCTCATCGCACGCCGAGAGGTCGAACCTGGTGTCTGCCATTTGCCCATGTTGCAAGTCCACTAACTCAAGTGCACAGCAACGCGGGGCCGGGACTCACGGGACGTTCGTCCACCGACGGGGTCTCGTTGCATGAAGACCATTGGCAATGGCGGGGTGTTTACGAAACTCCATCGGCCCTGATGCGGAGGTCACCTCCAGTCTTCGGTCGGACGCGCTCCACAAGATTTCGAGCACTCCGAACACACGTCTTTTGATGAGGTCCGATGTGCGGCGTTAGTCAGGTCGCGGATGCGTGCCAGGCCCAGCCACCGTCCCAAGAAATGATCAGTTCCGAAGTGGTCGACGTTCTCTGGACAATGGCGTAGCCGAGACTCGACGAAGTGAATTTCACGGACTGAATCACAGGGAAAAAGGAAGTGAGTGGACTGGCGTACACGGATCTCCAGGTCTTGCCGCCATTGCGGGTCAGGTAGAGGTGGTCGCTCGTCTTCAGGCCGTGCGACACCGATTTGGCGATGAGGAGCCTCCCCGGCGCCGGTGACGCCGGCAGACTGGGGATCGAATCGAGGAATTCGGAAGAACCGTCGGCCATCACTTGAGAAGTTGGTTCGAATGTCAGACCGGCGTCATGAGAAACGAAGACCCAATTCGTTTGCTGCTTCAAGTAGTGGGGGGTCCCGGGTGCCACGTCACCACCAAATCCGCCGATCGTGCAGACGTCGGCAAGCGTGGTCGAGTTGAAGGCGACGAGGGCCGCAAAACTACCGCCGACGGTTTGACACGGGGCATTCCATTTGACCCACCGACCCGAACTGAGAAGGCGCACGGCGGCAGTAGTGCCCCGGTCGTTACCCAACATCAGCCAGCCATCGGCGCCCGTGAAGGTCAACACGCCCTCCATATTCGATCCTCCGGCCGCTGAAGTGAGAGTGGGAGTGCTTACCCGTTGCCACGAGTCGTTCGTGACCGAAGACCGCCAGAGTCCGAAGGTTTGACCTTTCAACCAACTGATCGCGTAGATCGATCCTCGGCTCGCCGACAGGGAGAGGACATCGAACTTCATTCCCAGCGACTTCGTGTCGAGTACGGACCAACTGGCACCACGATCGTGCGTCGACCAGATTTCAGCGTCGAAGGTGAGGTTTGTGTCCCCAACTGATCCAACGGGTGATACCGATCCGTAGATCCAACCGTCTTTCGCGTCGGCGAAGTAGATGTTCTGCTGAACGAGAGGGAAGTAGCTCGCCCCTGATGAATTGGTCACCGCACGAAGACCGGAAGGGAGATGGAGCGGCGTCCACGTCCGTCCGTCGTCCATGGTCCTCTTCACCGCCAAGCAGACACCCGTCGAGCAGTGGTACCCCGAAAGGATCCAACCTTCTCCACTAGGCAGAAAGGTCGCCGACACGGGCGACGCCGTGGCCATCGTGGAGGAGCCGGCGTCCGAGCTCGCCACGATGTCATAGAAC
The DNA here is from genome assembly GCA_036509375.1 of Acidimicrobiales bacterium. Lineage (GTDB taxonomy): Bacteria > Actinomycetota > Acidimicrobiia > Acidimicrobiales > RAAP-2 > RAAP-2. The sequence continues at coordinate 14,865 of DATCFS010000085.1, read as the reverse complement.
GAGGTGATTGCAAGTCCTAGCGTCATCGACAGGCCGATGGCGACGCAGTGAAGCTTGCGGTCGGTTGTTCGCACACACTCAGTATCACATTGGCGCACGTCAGTGACGAGGGCGCTATCCATCGCAATACATTCGTAATGAGCAGTGGTCCGCGTTAATCGTGACCCCTTGGCTGGCGGGATGGCGGAGGAGGTGGGATTTGAACCCACGGAAGGTTTCCCTTCACACGATTTCCAATCGTGCCGATTCGGCCGCTCTCGCACTCCTCCTGCGACCGGCGTCCAATTTGTGAATTGAATACCGGCTCGCAAGGTTACCTGAGTCGCCACGGTGTGCTCTCCGGTAGCCTTTTCAACGCCGAGGTTCACAGCAGTGGTCGGGTCCCGTGCGACGACCGTTTGTGAACCGAGTCAGGGGTGGAAGCCAGCAGCTCTCAGCAAATTGTGTTGGGTGCCACGGATCGCCTGACCACTGCTTTGGACCTCGGCACCTTGCACCCCACCATTAGCATGCGAGCATGCCCGATGCGTCCACGACCCCGACTTCCATCGACGGCGTGACCTCTCTTTACCGGCGTTTTCGCCCCGGACGGTTCTGCGAACTTCGTGGCCAGGACCACGTCGTTCGAGCGCTCCAGGGTGCGGTCAAGAACCAGCGCGTGTCCCACGCCTACCTCTTTTCCGGTCCCCGCGGCACCGGGAAAACGACCACCGCGCGGATACTCGCCAAAGCCCTCAACTGCGAGCACCCCGTTGATGGTGATGCCTGCAACGGGTGTGAGAGTTGCATCGCCATAACCAAGGGAACGTCGCTTGACGTCACGGAACTCGACGCCGCCTCGAACAACGGCGTGGATGACATTCGTGAGATCACCGCCGGTGCGTGGCACGGAACGCCGGGCAGTTGGAAGGTCTACATCTTCGACGAAGTTCACCAACTTTCGAAGGCGGCGTCGGCCGCTCTGCTGAAAACCTTGGAGGAACCGCCGTCGCACGTGGTCTTCGTGCTGGCGACGACTGACCCCCACAAGGTCATGCCGACGATCCGGTCGCGCACCCAACACCTCGAGTTCCGACTCTTCAACGGCGAGACACTTAGTTCGTTGCTCCACGAGGTTGAGTCCGCGGCCGGTTTGAGTGCCGACGACGCGACGATTGAGGCCGCCGTTCGCCTCGGACGCGGTTCGGCGCGCGACGCGCTGAGCGCCCTCGATCAGCTGATCGCGACGGGATCGATCATTGAATCGCAGCCGGAGTTCGACGGACTCTTTCACGCTCTTGTCAGCGGCGACGCCGTCGAGGCGCTGAAGTCGCTCTCCGTGCTGACGCGTGAGGGATGGGACCCCGAGCAATTGGCCGAGAGTTTTGCCGCCGAAGTTCGCCAGGTCTTTTTGTTGCAGGTCGCGCCGGAGGTCGCCGATGCCGTCGACAGCGACCGCGATCGACTTACCCAGTGGGGTGAGCAATTAGGACTTCCGCGAACCGTTCGAATTCTCGAGACCATTGGGCGCGCCATGCGCGAAATGAAGAGTGCCCCCGAAAAGATCGTGATCTTGGAAGTCGCGGTCGTTCGACTCATCAAGCCCGAATTGGAGAACTCCGTCGAAGCCCTCGACGAGCGTCTGACGCGACTCGAGCGCGACGGTGCTCGAGGAGCTCCCGCGGCGCCCGCTCCCGCCCCAGCACAAGTGCTCCGTCCCATTGGCACAACCGCGCCGGCGCCACCGTCGCCAATGACCTCGACACCACCACCGGACCCGATCGTCGAGGCCGTCGAGACCGTCGCGCCCGAACCGGTATTGGCGAACGCGAGTGGACTCAATCTCGACGACGTTCGTTTACGGTTCCTGGAGAACGTCGTGCCCCGCACGTCGCGCGGTGCGCAGCTGTTGTTGAAGTCAGCGTTCGTGCGCTCACTCGACGGCACGCATCTCACCATTGCCTTGCCCAGCGAGGAGATGCGCCAAAACACCGAAATGATCGCTCAGGGATTAAAGAGCGCAATGGAACACGAGTTCAAGACGCCACTTCAGATCACGTGGGCCGTCGATCCCTCGCTGACGAGCGCCACGCCGGCTCCAGCGCAACGCCCCTCGAAGCCCCGACCGCAGCCGCAGCCCGACGTCGACGAACCGTATTCGCCCGACGAGAAAGTCATTGTTGTCGACTCGGCCGGCGAACACCTGATCACCGAGATGTTTCCGGGAGCGACGGAAGTCTGATGACGTATCCACCCGCGCTCCAGTCCGTCGTTGACGAACTCGGACGATTTCCCGGCGTTGGTCCCAAATCGGCCCAGCGCATTGCCTTTTGGCTGATGCGCCAACCCAACGAGGACGTCTCGCGTTTGGCGTTGTCGCTCGAAGAGATGAAGACGAAGTTGTCGTTCTGCGAACGGTGCTGCAACATCGCCGAGACCGGTGGACTCTGCCCCATCTGTGCCGACGATCGACGTGACCAGACCACCATCTGCGTCGTGGAGAATCCGCCCGACGTCGTGGCCGTGGAGCGCTCCGGTGCCTTTCACGGCACGTACCACGTCCTGCACGGCGTGCTCAATCCGTTGGAGGGCGTCACCCCGGATCGACTTCGGATTCAGGAGTTGATTCTGCGTCTACATGGTCCCGTGAAGGAAGTGATCCTCTGCTTTAACTCCAACGTTGAGGGTGATGCCACGGCCATGTACCTCAGCCGTCTCTTGCAGGTACCGGGTCTCATAGTCTCGCAACCGGCGAGTGGTCTTCCCGTCGGGGGCGACTTGGAGTTCGCCGACGATCTGACGCTCGGTCGGGCCATCGACGGACGGCGCGTTCTCACCGATTAACTGAAGCGCACCACGCAGAGCAGTCCCGCCACCAAGCTGTAGAACCCGAAGGGGATCAGCGTCTTCGTGGTGAACCACTTGGTAAGGAAGCGCACCGAGATGAGCGCGGTGACGCCGGCGCACGCGGCGCCGACCAGCGTCTGCAAGCGCACGCCGTCGCCCAACGGACCCATCAGGTCGGGCAGTTTGTAGAGGCCGGCGAGCAAGATGACGGGTGTCGCCAACAAAAACGCGAAGTTCGCCGACTCTTCGTGATCAAGTCCGTCCATGAGCCCGGCGACCATCGTGACACCGCTGCGAGAGATGCCCGCAAACAACGCCATGATTTGGGAGCAACCAATAAGGAACGCCTGCAACGGCGTCATCTCGGCAATGGTCCGGAACATGACGTGACGGCCGCTGTTGCGGCGAAGGCGCTCGCCGGCGAGAAGAATCAGACCGTTCACGGTGAGAAAAATCGCAGCCGCGAGCGGCTTGGCGAAGAGCACCCGCAGGGCGTGTTCCAATAAGACGCCGACGATGCCAACTGGCACCGTCGCGACCGCTAAGACGAAGAGCAACCGGTAGTTGGGGTCCATGTCGGGGTCGCGCAGGTGCCACAGTGAACGCACGCCGTGGTTTCGCGCGCCGCTCAGTTGTCGAACGAGTCCCCGAAAGAGCGCGATCCAGGTCGTGCGGTAGTAGACGAGAAGACCGAGCGCCGTGCCCACGTGGAGACCGACGATGAAGGCGAGAAAGAACGACTCCGACGCGGACTGGGAGTTGACCAGGTTGTGCCATCCGAGCAGTGCGGGCAGCAGTACGGAGTGACCGAGACTCGAAATGGGAAAGAGCTCCGAAATGCCCTGGGTGAGGCCCATGACGATTGCTTGGAAGTACGACAGCGACGGGTGCATGGGTTCAACGCTAAACGTTCGTGGCAGTGGTATCGGGCACGCTTTTACGCCAGACTCATCAGGTGCGCTATCTCACCATTGTCCGCCACGCGAAGGCGGCGCCGGCCGACGCCGGCCAGTCCGATTTCAGTCGAATACTGAGCAAACGCGGTCGCGAGCAGTGCGCGCAGCTGCACCAATGGGCTAACAATCAGAAGAAACTGGGAAAGTACGGTCCGACCACGGCACTCGTCAGTACCTCGGCCCGCACGAGAGAAACGTTCACGAGGGCGTTCGAAGGAACACTGTTCGTCGAGCGGTCGGAGTTCAGCGATCTCATCTACAACGGCCAACGCGATGTGTCGGCCGAGGATCTGCTGATAGACCTCGCGGCAGTCGACCCCGTCACGTCGTCGCTGCTCGTCGTCGCGCACAATCCGACGGTGCACGAATTGATGTTGTCGGTAGCGCTCACCCTGCCCAAATCTATAAGTCACGACCACTATCCACTCGGTGGTGCCTACGTCCTCGAACTACCCGACGATCGCCAGGTCGGTCTCTCGCGCTATCCGGTCGTGGATAGCTTCATTCCCGACTAGAGGGTACGAAGGATTGCGGCGTCGCCCTGTCCGCCACCGCCGCAGAGCGCCACCGCCGCCACACCGCCGCCACGACGCTGCAGTTCGTTGAGCGCCGTCAGGGCAATGCGCGTCCCGGACATACCGACGGGGTGACCGAGCGCGATGGCGCCACCATTCACGTTGATCTTCCCTTCGTCAATGCCGAGGTCGTCGGCGGAGGCGAGCCCGACGGCGGCGAAGGCCTCGTTGATCTCAACGAGGTCCAAGCTCTTGACGTCGAGTCCGGCCTTCTTCGCCGCGAGTGAGATGGCGTGTGAAGGCTGGAGGAGCAGCGACGCGTCCGGTCCGGCGACCTGGCCGTAGGAGACGAGTTCACCAAGGGGAGTGAGACCGAGTTGTTCGGCCCGCTCGGCCGACATCACCAGCACGGCCGCGCCACCATCAGAGATCTGAGATGCGTTGCCCGCCGTAATGGTGCCGTCCTTCTCGAAGGCCGCTCGCAGTTGTCCGAGCGACTCGGCGGTCGTCTCACCGCGCACGCCCTCGTCCGTGTCGACGAGCAGGGGATCGCCCTTTCGTTGCGCCACGGCGACGGGAACGATCTCTTGCGCGAATTTGCCAGCCGCGATAGCCGCGGCCGCGAGTTGGTGACTTCGCGCGGAGAACTCGTCTTGGCGTGCGCGACTGATGCGCCCCTGGTTGTAACGCTCCGTCGAAAGTCCCATCGCGCACTGGTCGAAGGCGCACGTGAGGCCGTCGAGCATCATGGAGTCGACGACCTTCTGATCACCGATTCGGTAGCCGGCGCGAGCACCCGGAAGGAGATACGGAGCGTTCGTCATCGACTCCATGCCCCCGGCCACGATGATGTCGGCCTCCCCGGCGCGAATCATCAGATCGGCGAGGTAAATCGTCTGGAGTCCCGAAAGGCAGACCTTATTGATCGTCGTCGCGTTCACCGTCATCGGGATGCCGCCCTTCACCGCCGCCTGACGGGCGGTGATCTGACCCTGACCCGCACCAATGACCTGACCCATGAGGACCAGATCGACCGAGGCCGGGTCGACGCCCGTGTGATCGAGGACGCCCTTGATAGCCGCGCCGCCGAGGTCCTGCGCGCTGAGCGTGGCGAACGCACCGGCCAACTTTCCAATGGCCGTTCGGTTACCGGCGACGATGACGCTGCGTGACATGGTGACTCCTTCGCGGGTTCATGGCGAACCCAAAATTTACGTTAGACGCTTCTGTCGAGTGCTGTCGCAGCGATGAGAAACGCAGCTCGGACGTCGGCGCCAGCGGTATGAGAGCAGAAAGTCCTTGGCTCCGTGCGAATTTACAACGTCATTACGTAGTTCATTCGCGGGCAAATCCGTACGGCCACTAATGTCGCGCCCATGAGTGAAATCCTCGACGCCGTTCGCGCCGGCGCGTCACGCGAGACGCTGAGTTCGTTGCCGATGCCCGACACGACACGCGCCGCGATCGTTCGGCGTGACGAGCAAACGATGTTCGAGGGCATGGCGACCAAGGACAAGGATCCTCGGCGGAGCATCCACGTCACTGAGGTGGATGTCCCCGAGCTCGCACCCGATGAAGTGTTCATTGCCGTCATGGCGTCGTCAATCAACTTCAACACGGTGTGGACGAGCATCTTCGAGCCCCTGCCGACCTTCGGGTTCCTCGACCGACTCGGCAAGGAGTCGTTTTGGGGGCAGCGTCACGCGCTCGACTATCACGTGATTGGCTCGGACGCCGCCGGCGTGATTATTCGCGCCGGGTCGGCCGTGCGCAATTGGCACGTCGGTGACGAAGTGACCGTGCACTGCAACTACGTCGACGACCAGGATCCCTCGAGTCACGACGATTCGATGCTCTCCAGTAGTCAGCGCATCTGGGGATTCGAGACGAACTTCGGTGGTTTGGCCGACATCTGCGTCGCCAAAGCCAACCAACTCATGCCCAAGCCGACACATCTCACGTGGGAAGAGGCGGCGGTCAACGCACTCTGCAACTCAACGGCCTATCGCATGTTGGTCTCCCGCAACGGCGCACCGGTCACCCAGGGAGACAAGGTCCTCATCTGGGGTGCGTCGGGCGGAATTGGCTCGTTCGCCGTGCAGCACGTCCTCAACTCCGGTGGCACACCGATCGGTGTGGTCTCGAGTGAGAACAAGGTGGAGACACTCCACGAACTGGGCTGTGAGTTCGTGATCGACCGACGCGACAAGGACTACCGATTCTGGAAGGACCAGTACACGCAGGACGAGAGTGAGTGGCGTCGACTGGGCAAGGACATCCGCGCCCTCGTCGGTGACGACCCCGACATTGTCTTCGAACACCCCGGTCGTTCGACCATGGGCGCGAGCGTCTTCGTGGCGAAGCGAGGCGGCACGATCGTGACGTGTGCGGCGACCAGCGGCTACATGATCGAATACGACAACCGCCACCTCTGGATGAAGTTGAAGACCATCAAGGGGTCGCACTTTTCCAATTACCGAGAAGCGTGGGCCGCCAATCAAACGCTGATCGACGGCAAGGTCGTACCGCCGCTCTCGGCCGTCTTTCCGCTGGAACAGACCGGCGAAGCGGCGCACCAGCTCCACGAGAACCGGCACGAAGGCAAGATTGCCGTACTCTGCGTGGCGCACTCGGAAGGACTCGGTGTCTCGAACCCCGAACTACGCGCTCACATTGGTGAGGAGCGTCTCACGATCTTCCGTCGACACGACAAGGAGTAGTGGTGGACTCTCACCTCACTGAGATCGATCACGTGGCCATCGCGGTCAACGACATCGACGCCGCCATTGCCTGGTACGCCGACGTGTTCGGCGCGACCGTCGTGCACCGTGAAGTCGTTGAATCCGACGGCGTCGACGAGGCACTCATTCAGGTCGCCGACTCCTACATTCAGCTGCTCACGCCAACACGGGCCGACTCGCCGGTGGGTAAGTACCTCGCGAAGAACGGCGAGGGTCTTCACCACATTGCCTATCGAGTGGATGACTGTGCCGCGGCCCTCGAGGCGGTGAAGGTGAGTGGCGCCCGCGTCATTGATGAAACGCCACGTCCCGGCTCTCGTGGAACGACCGTGGCCTTCGTACATCCGAAGGCGTCGTTCGGGACCCTCATTGAATTGGTCGAAGAAGGACACGTACGGACGTGATCGAGGACTGACGACGGTCAACCGCGTCGCCCCCGTTCTATGACACGTCCACCTACTTGCCGGTAAGAGTGACTGTTTCACACTGCGCGTTGACGGTGACGTCCGTCCCCGACACGTCGAAGCCCGCTCCACCTCGACTTGGATAGCCTTGCTCCTTATGGAACACACGATGGCCGAGCGGTTGGCCGAACTGGAATCTCGCAAGGCCGACGCGCGAGTCGCTGGGGGCGAGAAGGCAATCGAGCGCCACCAATCCAAGGGCAAGATGACGGCCCGAGAACGAGTCGAGTACCTGCTCGACGAAGACACGTTTCAAGAGCTCGACATGCTCAATCGTCACCACGCGTCGGGAATGGGCCTCGAAGACTCTCGCCCCTACACCGATGGCGTGATTACCGGCTACGGCAAGATTGACGGCCGCAAGGTCTGCGTCTTCTCACAGGACTTCACAGTCTTTGGCGGAGCGGTCGGCGAGACGCACGGCGAGAAGATCCACAAGATCATGGACCTCGCCACGACGATGGGACTACCCATCATTGGACTGAACGACGGAGCGGGCGCGCGAATCCAAGAGGGGGTCGCCGCCCTCAACGCCTACGGCGGCATTTTCATCCGCAACGCGCGCGCGTCGGGAGTCGTACCCCAGATCTCGGTCATCCTCGGTCCGTGCGCCGGCGGCGGCGTGTACTCACCGGCAATGACGGACTTCATATTCATGGTGAAGGACACGAGCCACATGTTCATCACCGGTCCCGACGTCGTGAAGACCGTGACGGGCGAGGACGTGACGCTCGAGGAGCTTGGCGGAGCGTTGACCCACGCCACGAAGTCCGGTGTCGCGAATTTCGTGATGCCCGACGAGAAGAGCGTGCTCGACGAGGTTCGTTACCTCATGTCGTTCCTGCCGTCGAACAACATGGAGGAGGCGCCGCGAATTCTTACCGGCGACGACCCCGACCGTCTCTGCGAGGATCTGCGCGACATTCTTCCCGCCTCGGCGAACCTTCCCTACGACATGAAAAAGGTGATCGCCTCGGTCGTCGACGGCGGCGACTACATGGAAGTGCACGCCACCTACGCACAACAGATCACCTGCGGCTTCGCGCGCATCGACGGACACACGGTCGGCATCGTGTCCAATCAACCCAATGTGCTCGCCGGCGTGCTCGACATTGACTCGAGCGAGAAGGCCGCGAGGTTCGTGCGCACCTGTGACGCCTTCAACATCCCACTCGTGACGTTCGTGGACGTACCGGGTTTCATGCCCGGCACCGACCAGGAGTATCGCGGCATCATTCGCCACGGCGCGAAGTTGCTCTACGCCTTCTGCGAGGCGACGGTCCCGAGGATCTCGGTCGTCACCCGCAAGGCCTACGGCGGCGCCTACGTCGTGATGAACTCAAAGTCGATTGGCGCCGACCTCGCCTTCGCCTGGCCGACCGCCGAACTGGCCGTGATGGGTTCGGCGGGCGCCGTCGAGATCGTGCACCGCCGCGACCTCGTGAATGCGGACGACCCGGCCACACTGCGCAAGCAACTCGTCGAGGAGTACGAGGAGAAGTTCGCCTCGCCCTACATCGCGGCCGAGCGTGGCTTCATCGACGACGTCATCGACCCGGCCGAGACGCGACGGGTACTTTGTCGCTCACTCGAACTGTTGCGCGGTAAGCGCGAGGATCTCCCCAAGCGCAAGCACGGAAACGTTCCCCTGTGACCTACGGCCTGACGCCGAGGCCCGAGCTCGACCCCGACGAACTGGCCGCACTGATGGCCGTCGCGCAAGAACTCTTGAAGAAGGAACCGATGGTGCTGGTCGACCAGGTGCCGAACTGGCGCTTCTCGGGTCGCTGGTTCAACGCCGGTCCGTTCGCCAACCGGCGACCCGTGCACTTCAGTTAAGCAACTCGACGATTCCGAGCAGATCGCTCATGATGGCGGCGAGGGAGAAGTCCTTGGGCGTGTAGACCGCAGTGATGCCCTGCGCCAGGAGCGCAACGGCGTCGTCGTCGGGCACGATGCCTCCCACGACGACCTTCGTGTCGAGACCTGCGCGGCGCAGTCCTTCGACGATGCGAGGCACGAGGGCGAGGTGCGAACCCGAGAGGATCGACAGGCCAATCACGTCGACGTCCTCGTCGCGCGCGGCCGCGACAATCTCCTCGGGGGAGAGGCGGATGCCCTGGTAGATGACCTCAAAACCGGCGTCGCGCGCGGCGACGGCGATCTGTTCGGCACCGTTCGAATGACCGTCGAGTCCCGGTTTCGCGACGAGCAACTTGGGTGGCGCTCCGCGCTTGGCCGTCACGGCCTTCGACCGTTCGACCAGTGTGGCGAACTGGTCGCCGCGAACGGCGACGCCGGCGCGCACGCCCGTCGGGGCGCGGTACTCGCCGTACACCGCTCGAAGCGTGTTGGCCCACTCACCGGTCGTCCCGCCGGCCTTGGCGAGCGCGATCGTCGGCACCATGATGTTGTCGTTCGGATCAGAACTCTTCGCGACCCGCGAGAGTTCGGCGAGCGCTTCGAGCACCGGTCCCTCGTCGCGCTGCAGTCGCCACGCCGTCACGTCGTCAATCAGTTCGCGCTCAACGGCGGGATCGACCGTCATGATTGACTCGATGGACGAGTCGCTGGTGAGTGGCGATTCGGCCGTCTCGGTGAAGCGGTTGACTCCAACGACGATCTGTTCACCGGACTCAATCCGAGCCACCCGGGCCGACTGACTATCGACGAGTCGGCCCTTCAGTACGTCGATGGCCTTGAACGCACCACCGAGTTCGAGCACGTCGTCGAGTTCGCTGCGCGCACCACTCGTGAGCTCGCGCACCTTGGCCTCCATGACCTGGGAGCCGGCGAAGATGTCGGGATACTCGAGGAGATCACTCTCGAAGGCGAGCACCTGCTGCATGCGAAGGCTCCACTGCTGGTCGCTCGGCCGCGGAAGACCGAGCGCCTCGTTCCACGCGGGCAGTTGGACGGCGCGGGCGCGCGCGTCGGCCGACAACGTGACGCCCAGCATCTCGAGCACGATGCGCTGCACGTTGTTCTCGGGCTGTTGCTCGGTTAGTCCCAGTGAGTTGACCTGGACGCCGTAACGGAAACGTCGCAGTGACGCGTCGTCCACGCCGTAGCGGGTGCGACAGATCTCGTCCCACATCGCGGTGAAGGTGCGCATCTTGGCGATCTCCTCAATGAAACGCACGCCCGCGTTGACGAAGAAGGAAATCCTTCCCACGACGTGGGGCATCTGGGCCGGCGTCACCTTGCCCGAGTCGCGCACCGCGTCAAGGATGTCGATCGCCGTCGCGAGCGAATAGGCAATCTCTTGGACCGGCGTCGCCCCGGCCTCTTGCAGGTGGTAGCTGCAGACGTTGATGGGATTCCAGGTCGCCACGTGACTTTGCCCGTACGCGATCATGTCGACGATGAGACGCTTGGAGGGTTCAGGCGCGAAAATGTACGTACCGCGACTGAGGTACTCCTTCACGATGTCGTTCTGCGTCGTGCCCTGCAGGAGATTGGTATCGACGTTCTCCTCCTCGGCGAGCGCCAGGTAGAGGCCCCAGAGCCAGGCGGCCGTGGCGTTGATGGTCATCGACGTGTTCATCTCGGCCAACGGCAGACCTTCAAAGAGTTGACGCATGTGACCGAGATGAGCGACCGGCACGCCGACCTTGCCGACCTCGCCGGCCGCCGCCGGGTCGTCGGGGTCGTAGCCAGTCTGCGTCGGTAGATCGAAGGCAATGGACAGACCGGTCTGACCTTTGGCGAGGTTGCTCCGGTATAACTCGTTGGATGCCACGGCGGTGGAGTGGCCCGAATAGGTCCTCATCACCCAGGGCTTGGAGCGTTCCGCCATGTCTTCCCCTAATTGCTCTCGTTAGCGACGGTAGTCGTAGAAGCCCATTCCCGACTTGCGACCCAACTGACCGGCACTCACCATGCGTCGAAGAAGCGGTCGTGGTGAGAAGTTCGGCTCGGCGAACTCGGCGAAGAGTGCGTCGAGGATGGCGAGCGAGGTGTCGAGACCGACGAGGTCCAAGAGGGCGAAGGGACCCATGGGGAAGCCGCAGCCGCCCTTCATCGCGATGTCGATGCCTTCCTTTGTCGCGACGCCCTGTTCGAGTAGTCGAACGGCGTTGTTCAAGTAGGGAAAGAGCAGCGCGTTCACGACGAACCCGGCCTGATCCTTTACGTCGACCGGTTCCTTGCCGCAGTCGCGCACGAACTCGGTCACGCGCGCCATCGTTGCGTCACTGGCGCAGATCGGGCGAACGACCTCCACGAGCGACATCACGGGTGCCGGGTTGAAGAAGTGGAGCCCGCAGACCTTGTCCGGTCGTGACGTCGCCATCGCCAACTCAATCACCGAGAGGGTGGATGTGTTGGTGGCGAGGATGGCGTCGTCGTTGATCACTTCGCTCAGTTCGGCGAAGATCGCGCGCTTCACGTCGAGGTCTTCGACGACCGATTCAATGACGAAATCGCAGTCGCTCAGGTCGGCCAGGTGCGTCGTCGCCGACACCCGGGCCAACAGTTGGTCGGCTTCCTCTCGAGTGCGCTTGCCCTTTTCTACTTGGCGAGCGAGGGAGTTGGCCATGGTGTCGAGCATGGCGTCGGCCGTTGCCTGGGATCGGCTGCGAACGATCACGGTGGCGCCGGTCGAGGCAGCCACCTCGGCGATACCGCCGCCCATGATTCCCGAACCCAGCACGCCAACTTTTTGGAAGCCCATGGAGAGACATTACTTGTCGGTAGGAAGTTCCCCGAGTGCGAGACTCGGCGGATGGAGACCACGACAGTCGCGGTGGGGTCGCTCGCGCCGTTGGCCGACGTCGTTCGGGGACTTCATCTTTTGGTCGATGCCGATATCGTGGTCGTGCCCACCGCGGCCGCGTTCACGGGCATCACGGAGGCGGCGCTCGCGGTCGCCATTGCGTTGAGCGATCTCGACGTGCGAGTCGAAGCCCTGATGGTGAGCGACCGCGCGTCCGCAAACGAGGCCTACTTCACCCGACGGGTGACGGAGTCCGACCTGGTGGTGTTGTGCGACGGATCACCACTGCACGCACGCTCGGTGTGGCGCGACACGACGTTCGGTGAAGCGGTGCGCGCGTCGAAGCGAATAGTCGCCGTTGGTTCAGTCGCGTCGGTGCTCGGCGACGTGATGATCGATCCACGGGGCGGAGCGCCCACGACCGGACTCGGCTACCGCGCGGGAGTTGCTATCGCCGTACCGGTGAGCGACGAACAGATGACGAGGACCCGTTCGCTACTGGGCGCGGACGTGGCGCTCGTCGTACTCGGCCCGATGGGCGTCGTACGCCACGACGGAACCGAATGGCGAGTTGAAAGCGGGGACGTTGACGTGACCCGGGGTGCCGACGCCGTCGAACTTTAGGACTCGGTAATCGTCACTGACTCGATGACGACGTCCTCTTTGGGCTTGCCCGAAGGAGTGCCGATGTCGTTGATTGTTTGCACGACGTCGAGTCCCTTCACGACTTTGCCGAAGAGCGCGTACAGCGGTGGCAGACGCATGCCGTCGGGACCGGAGATCACGAAGAACTGTGAACCGTTGGTGTGGGGACCGGCGTTCGCCATGGCGAGCGAACCCATTTCGTAACGGCCGGGCTTGGGGAGTTCGTCGTTGAACTTGTAGCCCGGTCCGCCGGCACCGGTGCCCGTCGGGTCGCCGCCCTGCAGGACGAAGTTGGGAATGACGCGGTGAAAGACAATACCGTCGTAGTAGTGCCAGCGCGACAGGAACACGAAGCTGTTGACTGTCGTTGGAGCGCCGAGGGCGTCGAGGACGATTTCGAGGGTGCCCTTGGACGTCACCATGGTGGCGGTGTAGGTCTTGGCGGTGTCAATGATCATTGGTGGCGCAGCGCTGAACTTCTGTCGCTGCTCGCTTGATCCGTCGGGATTGGGAATGTGGTCGCTCATGATTTCCTATGACTCGCTGATGGTAACGGTGAGAATTCGCTGGGTCACGATCGGGGGAGTCCCGTTCGAGGTCTGCGAAGGATTGCCTTCGTTCTGAATGGTCTTGACGACTGCTTGACCGCTGACGACCTGTCCGAAGAGTGAGTACTGCGCAGCGAGGGTCTCGCCGAGCACGCCGGTGACGATGAAGAACTGACTTCCACCGGAGTGCGGTGAACCGGTATTCGCCATGGCGATGGAGTACAGCGGATAGGTCGGACTGCCAGTCTTCGGGTACTCGTCGGCGATGGTGTAACCGGGGCCGCTGGTGCCGGTGCCCGAGGGGTCACCGCCCTGAATCATGAAACCGGGAATGGCACGGTGGAAGATCACGCAGTTGTAGAACTTGTGCTCGGCCAAGAACACGAAGTTGTTCGTCGTGATCGGGGCCGTCGCGGCGTCGAGTCGCACCGAGAAGTTCCCGGCCGTCGTGGTGAAGTTCGCGGTGTAGGTCTTCGTCTTGTCGATGGTCATCGCGGGTGCCTTCGGCCAACTCAGGTTGTTGGCACGCGTCGCCGTCGACGCGGGACATCCAGCGGCGACGGCCTTTTGGTTGGCGGCCGCTTGCAGCGCGGTCACCTTGGCCTTCGCCAGTGTGGTGGTGGTCGCGGCCGTCGTGGTCGTCACGCCGGAGGTCGTCGTCGCCGTCGCGAGCGTCGTCGTTGTCGTCTTTCCCGAGAAGAGGAGCGCACCGGTACCGAGTATGAGCACGGCAACGATCGCCACGATGACGCCTCGACGGATGTTCTTGCGTCGATCAGCTTGACGCTGCATCTGTTCCATTTTCGCGCGGCGAGCCGCTTTTTGACGTTCACGTTTCGAAGTTGCCATAGGTGCGACGTTACTAGCCCACCGAAAGTCGCTTTAGGCGCTCAACTAACCTTGGCCGTTATGGCGCTGATAGTTCAGAAGTTTGGCGGAACGTCGGTCGGCGACGCCGACCGTATTCGTGCCGTGGCGGACCACGTCGCACGCACGAGGTCCGCGGGCAACGAGGTCGTTGTTGTCGTTTCGGCGATGGGCAAGTTCACCGACGACCTCATCCGCCTCGCTGACGACGTCTCGCCCACCCGACCGCCACGCGAACTCGACATGTTGCTCACGGCCGGGGAACGGATCTCCATGGCTCTCGTCTCGATGGCGCTGGGCTCGTGCGGCGTCGAATCAGCGTCCTTTACCGGCAGCCAGGCCGGCATCATCACCGACACGGAGCACACCCGGGCCAAGATCCTCGAAATGCGCCCCGACCGAATTCGCGAGGCGCTCGACAACGACCTCGTGCCCGTCGTCGCCGGATTTCAGGGCGTGTCAACGGATCGCGACATCACGACCCTCGGTCGCGGCGGCTCCGACGTCACCGCCGTGGCGCTGGCGGCCGCATTGAACGCCGACGTGTGCGAGATCTACACCGACGTAACGGGTGTCTTTTCGGCCG
>DATCFS010000084.1:0-6520 GCA_036509375.1 Acidimicrobiales bacterium | reverse complement strand
GCGCCGCCCGTCGCCATCATCTCAATCGCGCAACAGGCAAGTCCGAACGACGCCGGCCAGACCGAGGCCCGACGGGCCCAGCGAACGAGGTCCTCGATTGGGCCAGTCAAGAAATTGTGTTGCAGGTCTTCGAGGGCCACTACGCCGCCTGATCGGAGTCGGAGTTGATACGCACGATTGTGGAACTGCTGGTGCGTGATGGCATCCCGGCGACCAGGTGCTTGACCGGTCCCCAGGACAGGGCACCCTCAGAGACGAGGAAGAGCAGTGCGCCAAAGACGGTCACGGAAAACGTCAATATTTCGACCAGACCGAAGACGCCGAGTTGGCGGAACACGACGGCGAAGGGGTAAAGAAAGACAACTTCGATGTCGAAGATGACGAAGATCATGGCGACGAGGTAAAAACGTACGGGGAACCGTGCCGGTGGTTCGATTTCGGGGACAATCCCACACTCGTACGGTGCCAACTTCGCGTCGGAGGGTCGCTTTCTAGGCGCCAGCATTGCTGACATCACGAGCGAACCCGCACCGAAGAGCACTCCGAGAATCAGAAGCCCCAGTATTGGTAAGTACTGGTCCACGGACATCATTTCTACCAGACCTGCAACACCCCTTGAGAAGTTGTGCACGAGGTCGAACGTCCTAGGCTGGTCCGATGGCCACACTGATGGACGTCACGTCCAAACCGACCGTCTTCGACGTCGTCATTGTCGGCGCGGGACCGAGCGGCTCGGCCTGCGCGCTCTGGTTGGCGAAGGCCGGATGGTCGGTCTGTCTCATCGAGAAGAAGCACTTCCCGCGCGAGAAGACCTGCGGCGACGGGCTCACTCCGCGCTCGGTCTACCAACTGGCCGAGATGGGTCTCGAGTCGGTGGTCGCCGCAAACGGCCACAAATATAAGGGACTTCGGGGATTTGGCTTCGGGGCGACACTCGAAATGAACTGGCCCGAACACCCGGTCTTCCCGAACTACGGCTACACGATCACCCGTTTCAACTTGGACGGACTCGTCGCCGAAGAGGCCGAGCGCCTCGGTGCGGTACTGCTCAGTGGCGTTGAAGCGGTCGCTCTCTTAGAGCCCACCGACTCCCCCAACGGCGAACTGAAGGGTGCGGCCGGCGTCGTCGTCCAGGGCAAGGACGATCACGAGACGGTCGAGATCCGGGGTCGCTACCTCGTCGTCGGTGACGGTCAGAACTCTCGCCTCGGTCGAGAGCTCGGCACCGTTCGCAACAAGTCGTGGCCCATGGGTATGGCGCTTCGCGGGTATTACACGAGCGATCGCCACGACGAACCGTGGATTGACTCGCACCTCGATATTCGCGACCCCCACGGCACCGTGGTGCCTGGCTACGGATGGATCTTCCCACTCGGTGACGGTCGCGTCAACGTCGGTGTCGGACTGCTCTCGACGGGTGGCGCGTGGAAGGGCGTGAACACGACGAAACTTCAGGAGTACTTCGTGAGTCAGACCGCCGACGCGTGGGGACTGAACGACGAGACCTGCTGCGGCCCACCGACCGGTGGACGTCTCCCCATGGGACTGGCGCTCGGGCCGCACGCGGGACCCAACACGCTCACCATTGGTGACGCCGCGGGCACGGTCAACCCCTTCAACGGCGAAGGTATTGCCTACGGCTACGAAACGGGACGGCTCGCGGCGGGCGTCGTCGCCGAAGCGTTGCTGGCCGACGACTCGTCCCTCCTCGCCCACTACGACGAGCGCCTCGACGCCGCCTACGGCGACTACTACAAAGTCGCCCGGGCGTTCGTGCGCATCATCTCGGAGCCCAGGATCCTGTCGGTCTGCGTCGGGGTGGGCATGCGGATCGCGCCCCTCATGAATGAACTACTCGCGATCATGGCGAACCTGATGCGCAACGATCAAAACGGTCCCGCGGAAATTGGCTACCGATCCCTCTTACGCTTGGCCGACGTCATCCCCGAACAGGCCTACGACATCCTCCTCGGCGACAAGAAGAAGCTGGCTCTCGACGCTCACTGAGTGACCGCGGTCACCGTCCTCGCGCCGGGTCGCCCGGGGAATCTCCGTCACACCGCTTTGGAGGGCGACGACGTAATGCGCGACAACAAGATGTTGGCGAGATTGCTGATGAACGGTTTGGACTGGGGCCACTTCGTCACCAGCGCTCCCATCGTCACTTCGTAGTGACCACTCGTGATCTCGATCGACACCAGGTGGGCGGGGCCGGTCGAACCGGGAAGTGTCAGTTCCGCTTCGCCGCCTCGCACGAAGCCGTGCTCGAAGGTCACCGGTCGAAAGTTGACGCCGATGTTGCCACTCGGACCTTTCGTACCGACGATGTCGTCGAAGAGAGCGACGTTGGACGTGACGAAGCAGGAACCGAAGTTCGTCCGACCCATCTCCTTCGTGTCGCGCCGTACCATGCCGGTCGTTTGGTAGTACTGCGTCGTCGACTCGATGTCGATCCCGCCGTACGACGAGGAACTGTACGACTTCGACGAGATTTGATAGTTCGGCAGTTGACCGGCTGCACCGTAGACGCGATCGTTCTTGTTGGCGACCCCGAGGCAGTCCTGGAAGACGGTGGTGACCTTCTTCCACTCCGGGTTGGTATTGGGCAACGTCGTGGATGACGACTCAATCTTGCCCACCGGGGTGAAGAAGTACTGAATCGGTGACGCCGGCTTCACGAACCAACTGGACGGCAGATCCTTCAGTGAAAGATTCACCGCACGAATGTCTGCGATCTCACCGGACTTCGAGGAACCACTGTTGAGCCACGAACCAATGCCGCCGGCCAACGCCGCGAGCAGCACAATGAACGCAATCGCGTAGACGCCGGCCCGGCGACGGTGGCGAGACGTGGTGCCGCCGTGAGCGAGCACCACGGTGCTTAGCGCTTCGACGTCAATGAAGTTTCGCTTTCGCCAGCAGTAGCGAACGCCGCCCACGGTCGCAAAGAGGGCGAGACCCCGAGGGAAGCGGATCAACTGCGGGTTCGCCAGTTCACTCCAGGGCGTTTGCCAGGCGACCGCGGGATCGCCGGCGAGTTGCGTCAAACCGGTGTCGTCGACGAGCAGCGTCACGGGTGACGTCGGTCCGTTCGGCACGAAACTCGGTCGAACCGTCCAACCCTCGCTGCGAAGCGGTGTACTCATGACCGGGCTGCAACCTCGGCGGACTCGGCCGCTTTGCGCACGGTAGTGGTGAGGTCGTCGTCGCTGTGCGCGAAGGACAGGAAGAGGATCTCGTAGGCGCCGGGTGCCAGCGCGACGCCACGTTCGAGCATGGCGTGAAAGAAGGGCGCGTAGAGCCCGTTGTCACACAGAACTTTCGCTTCACTGAAGTTGTTCGGCGCGTCGAACTCGTCGCGCGCGAGATAGAGACCCATCAAGGGCCCTTCGACCGGACAGCGAGCGTACAGTCCGGCCGCACGGATAGCCGTTTGTAGGTCGCTGGCAAACGTTGCCGCGCGCGCGCCGAGCACGTCGTAGTCCTCAGGACCGACGAGACCGAGGACTCGAGTGCCCGCGGCCGTCGCCAGTGGATTACCCGACAGTGTGCCCGCTTGGTAGACGGGGCCGAGTGGGGCGAGCGACGAAAGAATCTTCTTGGACCCCCCGAAGGCGCCGATTGGTAAACCGCCGCCCACGACCTTCCCGAAACACCAGAGGTCGGGCGTGACTCCGAAGTACGGCACTGCGCCGCCGTAGGCCAGTCGAAAACCGGTGATGACTTCGTCGAAGATCAACAGCGCACCGACACGGTCGCATTCGTCGCGAAGTCCTTGTAGAAAACCGGGCCGGGGCGCGACGAGATTCATATTCGCCGCGACCGGTTCGACCAGTACCGCGGCGACAGTGTCGTCAAGTACCGGAACCTCGTTGTAGGGAGCCACGATGGTGTCACCGACGGCGCCGGCCGTCACGCCGGCCGAACCGGGCAGTCCCAGTTGCGCAACGCCGCTGCCACCGGCCACGAGCAACGCGTCGGAGTGGCCGTGGTAGCAGCCGTCGAACTTCACGATCTTGTCGCGACCGGTCGCTCCACGAGCGAGGCGAACGGCACTCATCACGGCTTCGGTTCCCGACGAGACGAAGCGAACCTGTTCGAGACCGGGCACGCGACTCGTCATTAGTTCGGCGAGGAGTACTTCGCCGGGGGTCGGTGCGCCGAACGTGGTGCCCTCACCCACCGCGTCGCGGAGTGTCGCCACGACGTCGGGGTGGGCGTGACCGAGCAGCGAAGCGCCGTAGGACTGCACGTAGTCGATGTACTGCGTACCTTCAACGTCCTCGACGTACGCGCCACTTCCTCGAACGACCGTGTAGGGCGTACCGCCGACGGAGCGAAAGGAACGCACCGGTGAGTCCACGCCGCCCGGGATCACCGCTTGGGCCCGCAGGAACCACGCCGCGTTCGATTCGCTCAACGGCCGAACTCCTCGGCGAGTTCGCGAGCGAAGTACGTGAGCACGAAGTCCGCTCCGGCGCGACGCACGGCCGTCAACTGCTCGATGGCGACGGCCGTACCGTCGATCCATCCGTTGGCCGCCGCCGCCTTCACCATGGCGTATTCGCCGCTGACGTGATAGGCGCACACCGGTACGTCCAGCTCGCGCCGTAGATCGCTCACGACATCGAGGTAGGTCATCGCGGGCTTCACCATCACGATGTCGGCGCCTTGGGCGACGTCGGCGCGCGCTTCGCGCAGCGCCTCGCGGCGATTGCGATAGTCCTGCTGGTAGTCCAGTCGGTTGCCGCCGTCGATGATCTCAACGTCGACCGCCTCTCGGAACGGTCCGTAGAGTCCACTGGCGTACTTCGCCGCGTAGGCGAGGATCACCGTCTGGTCGAAACCGGAGCCGTCGAGCGCGCTTCGAATCGCACCGACCTGACCGTCCATCATGCCGCTCGGCGCCACCACACTCGCGCCGGCGGTCGCCTGCGCAATGGCGACGCGACCGTAGAGTTCGATCGTCGCGTCGTTGTCGACCGTTCCGTCGCGGCGAAGCACCCCACAGTGTCCGTGACTGGTGTACTCGTCGAGGCAGAGATCGGCCATCAGGACTATTTCGTCCCCGAAGTCGTCACGCAGCGCCCGAAGGGCCAGCTGGGCAATGCCCTCGGGGTCCCACGCGCTGCTTCCAACGTCATCCTTCGATGCGGGAACGCCGAACAGTATGACGCTCGTTACTCCCGCGCTCACCAGCGATCGAACCTCGTCGCGAAGAGTCGCAACCGTGTGTTGGAAGTGACCGGGCAAGGAGAGAATGGCCTTGGGCTCGCTCAACCCCTCGGCGACGAAGAGTGGCGCGACGAAATCGCTCGGCACGAGCGTCGTCTCGGCGACGAGGCGGCGAAGGGCCGACGTACGTCGAAGGCGGCGAGGACGTTCAGAGGGAAACACGTCTCCAGCCTATTGCGGACCCCCGCGTGGGGAACTATCGGAGTTGGGCGAGTTGCGTGCGCAAGTTCGGCCCCCAACCTTCGAGGACACGTTCGTGCGATGACCGCACGACGTCGCCCGTCGACGTGCCGGGCACGACCACCCAGGTGTCGGGACCAATCGAAGACTCGGCGACGCGCCAGGCCGAGGGGGCGCCGATGAGTACGACGTCGGCACCGCCCAACGTGCGTCGTTGCTCGTGACTGAGTTCGAGGGCCAGCGTCTCGTAACAAGGAAGTACGGTCACGTCCAAACTCTTCGCGCGAAGGGCGACGGGGAGCTCATCGCGCATCGCGGCGGCGCCAAGGAGAAGCACCGGACCGTGTCCGATGTCGCTGGCCAACGTCGCCGCGGTGCCGTGCGCCTCGGCGACAACGCTCACGCCGAACTCGTGAAGTGCCGCCGTCGTCGTCGAACCGACGCTGTAGAAGGCCACGTCGTGCGGCGACGCTTCAAGTGCGAGCGCCACGTAGACGCAACTACGGGCGCTCGTCACGACGACGGAACGAAACGACCCGTAGAAGGGTGACGCCGCCAAGGCCACGGCGACCGCGTCGACGTCGAAATACTTTGTCGTCGTGAGCGGAACGGCGCTGATCGTTGCGTCAACCGGCAACCACTGGACGATCGACTCGTTGAGTCCCTCTTCACGGGTGAGCACGATTCGCACGCGCTCTACGTCCAACCGGCCAGCTCGCCGCCGCCCAATTCATCGCGCAGTGTCGTGGCGAGAGCTCGTCCGACGAATTCGGGTTCGGTTCCCGAGAAGTTTGCTCGAACGCTCGTGGCGCCATCGAGGGCGAGCATGACGCCATTGATCGAAATGGTGCCGTCGCGCACCGTGGCGAACGCGCCGGCGGGAATCGAACAGCCCGAACCGAGTTCGCGGAGAAATGCCCGCTCGGCCAAGAGCGAGGACATGGCGTCGTGATCGTTGAGCGTCGCCAACAGCTCTCGGGTGGCCGCATCAGTACTGCGTACTTCGAGCGCGAGCGTCCCCTGGCCCACTTGGGGCACGAACCACTCAGGGTCCAGTCGTTCACTCATGAGGACGTCTTCACCTAGGCGGTCGAGCGCGGCGGCG
>DATCFS010000083.1:0-13120 GCA_036509375.1 Acidimicrobiales bacterium | reverse complement strand
GTCGACGAGTACGGGCTCGAAGGCCTGGATACCCAATCGGTGAAGGGTCGGAGCGCGGTTGAGCAGGACGGGGTGCTCGCGAATGACCTCTTCGAGCACGTCCCACACCACGGCCTTGCGACGTTCCACCATGCGCTTGGCGCTCTTGATGTTCTGCGCCATCTGCGTCTCGATGAGACGCTTCATGACGAAGGGCTTGAACAGTTCTAGGGCCATCATCTTGGGCAGACCACACTGGTGCAGCTTCAGTTGCGGACCGACGACGATGACCGAGCGGCCCGAGTAGTCGACGCGCTTGCCGAGCAGGTTCTGACGGAACCGGCCCTGCTTACCCTTCAACATGTCGCTGAGGCTCTTCAGTGGTCGACCACTCTGGCCGGCGACCGGACGTCCACGACGACCGTTGTCGAACAGAGCGTCGACGGCCTCTTGCAGCATGCGCTTCTCGTTGTTGACAATGATGTCCGGCGCACCGAGGTCGAGCAGACGCTTCAGTCGGTTGTTGCGGTTGATGACGCGCCGGTAGAGGTCGTTGAGGTCGGAGGTGGCGAAACGGCCACCGTCCAACTGCACCATCGGACGAAGGTCCGGAGGGATGACCGGTACGGCCTCGAGGATCATGGCGCGAGGGTCGTTCAGTCGACGTCCCTGGTCGTCACGGCGGTTGAAGGACTGCACGATGGCGAGTCGCTTCAAGAACTTGGCGTGACGCTGCGCGCTGAGCGGCTTGCGGCCGTCCTTCGCGTCAATCATCTCGCGCATGACCTTCTCCTCTTGGTCGAGGTCCATGCGGTCGATCAACTGAAGAATCGCGTCGGCACCCATGCCGCCCTCGAAGTACTCGCCGTAGCGAAAGTCCATCTCGCGGTAGAGCACTTCGTCTTCGATGATCTGGCGTGAGTGGAGTCCTTCGAAGGTGTCGAAGGCCTGCTTGGCCAGTTCGCGCTCTTCGGCGAAGCGCGAGCGCACGCCGTCGAGTTCCTTCTCGGTCCCGCGCTGCAGGGCGCGAAGCTCGGACTCTTTGGCGCCGTCGGCTTCGAGCTTGACGGCCCTCGCCTCGATCTCCTTCAACTTGTTGTCGAGCGCCTTCACCTCACGCTCGGCGATCTCGAGGATCTCTTCGCTGAGCCCCTGACGGAGTTCGGCCAGGTCGTCGTGACGCTTGTCGACGTCGACGAAGGTGACCATGTGCGCGGCGAAGTAGATGACCTTCTCCAACTGCTTGGCCTTCAGCTCCTCTTTGGGAGCGGTACCCATCAACAGGTAGGCGAGCCACGAACGGGTACCGCGCAGGTACCAGATGTGCACGACCGGTGCCGACAACGCAATGTGTCCCATGCGGTCACGACGAACCTTGTCGGAGGTGACTTCGACACCACAGCGTTCGCAGACAATGCCCTTAAATCGGACTCGCTTGTACTTGCCACAGGCGCACTCCCAGGCTTTCTGCGGTCCGAAGATCTTCTCGCAGAAGAGGCCGTCCTTTTCGGGACGAAGGGTGCGGTAGTTGATGGTCTCGGGCTTCTTCACTTCTCCCGAGGACCAACTGCGGATGTTCTGAGCCGTGGCGAGTCCAATGCTCAGCTCGTCGAATTGGTTGACGTCTAATGGGCTCATGACAACTTCCTTTCGGCGGCGCGGCGAGCGTCCTCTTCGTCAGATCCGCGCTCCGGCCGACTGATGTCGATGCCGAGCTCGCGGGTGACCGAGAAGAAGTCCTCTTCGGTGTCGGCCAGGTCCACGTGGGCCCCGACCTTGTCGCGCACTTCTACGTTCAAACAGAGTGACTGCATTTCCTTGATGAGAACCTTGAACGACTCCGGGATACCGGGCTCGGGCAGATTCTGACCCTTCACGATGGCTTCGTAGGCGCGCTCGCGGCCTTTCATGTCGTCGGACTTGACGGTCAGAAGTTCCTGCAGGGCGTAGGCGGCACCGTAGGCCTCGAGGGCCCACACTTCCATCTCACCGAAGCGCTGACCACCGAACTGCGCCTTGCCACCGAGTGGCTGGGCCGTGATCATTGAGTACGGGCCGGTCGAGCGGGCGTGGATCTTGTCGTCGACCATGTGGGCGAGCTTCAAGATGTAGGCGTAGCCCACCGAGATCGGGCTGTCGTAGACCTCACCAGTGCGACCGTTGTAGAGCGTGACCTTGCCATCGTTGTCGCCGGCGAGCAAACGCTTGCCGTTCTGACCATCGACGTTGAGCGTGGCGAAGGTGTGCTGAATCGTCGGCTTGTCCTTCGCGCGCTCCGTCTCGTCCCAGTGCGCGCCGTCGAACGACGGCGTCGCCACGTACACGGCCGGCTCAGTGCGCGGACGGGTCTTGCGGTAAGGACGGGTGGCGGGGTCCTTCTGGTCGGCGTGACCAGAGGTGCCAACGGTCGAGTTGACCTCGATGCCTTCCCATCCGTGACGTGCGGCGTAGCCGAGGTGACTCTCCAGGACCTGGCCGACGTTCATTCGACTCGGCACACCGAGAGGACTGAGGATGATGTCGACGGGCGTGCCGTCCTCCATGAAGGGCATGTCCTCTTCGGGCAGGATCTTCGAGATGACGCCCTTGTTGCCGTGGCGTCCGGCGAGCTTGTCGCCCTCGGAGATCTTGCGCTTCTGAGCCACGTAGACCTTCACCAACTGGTTCACGCCGGGCTGCATCTCGTGGTCCTCGTCGCGGCTGTAGACCTTGACGTCGATGACCTTGCCGGACTCACCGTGGGGAACCTTCAGTGAGGTGTCGCGCACTTCACGGGCCTTCTCACCAAAGATCGCACGAAGGAGTCGCTCCTCCGGGGACTGCTCGGTCTCACCCTTCGGGGTGACCTTGCCGACCAGGATGTCGCCGGGCTCGACTTCGGCACCGATGCGGACAATGCCGAGGTCGTCCAAGTCCGCCAAGATGTCGTCGGGAAGGTTCGGGATGTCACGGGTGATCTCTTCGGCACCGAGCTTGGTGTCGCGAGCGTCGATCTCGTACTCCTTCACGTGGATGGACGTGAGGACGTCGTCACGAACGAGACGCTCGTTCAAGATGATGGCGTCTTCGTAGTTGTAGCCCTCCCACGGCATGTACGCCACGAGCAGGTTCTTGCCGAGCGCGAGCTCGCCGTTGACCGTGCTGGTGCCGTCGGCGAGCAGGTCGCCGTCCTTCACCGTCTCGCCACCAAAGACGAGGGGCTTCTGGTTGATCGAGGTGTCCTGGTTCGAACGACGGAACTTGTTGAGGTTGTACTGCTTGCGACCCAACGCCTTGCCGTAACGGTCGGTGACGTCCTTGTCGTATTCCACGACGATGCGGTCACCGGACACCGACTTCACGACGCCGTCACCTTCGGCGATCAACACGTCACCGGAGTCGAGTGCGGCGCGCGCTTCCATGCCGGTACCGACGAACGGCGCCTCGGGCATGATGAGCGGCACGGCCTGCTTCTGCATGTTGGCGCCCATCAATGCGCGCTGCGCGTCGTCGTGCTCCACGAAGGGAATGAGCGAGGTGGCGACCGAAATGATCTGCTTCGTCGACACGTCCATGAGTTCCACTTCGTCGGGCTTGACGAAGTCAATCTCCGACGTCGTCGACGATGACTTGTTGGACGACCCGACACGAAGTCCGGTGCCGACCGGTCCGCGACGAACGAGCACGCGCTCGGCGCGAATCACGCCCTTCTCGTCGACTTCGGTGTTGGCCTGGGCAATGACGAAACGCTCTTCTTCGTCGGCGGTGAAGTACCGGATCTCGCCGGTGACCTTGCCCGAGGTGACCACGCGGTACGGCGTCTCGATGAAGCCGTACTCGTTGATGCGCGCGTAGTTGGCCAAGTAGCCAATGAGTCCGACGTTCGGACCTTCGGGGGTTTCGATCGGACACATGCGTCCGTAGTGCGAGGAGTGGACGTCACGAACTTCCAGTCCGGCGCGCTCGCGCGACAGACCGCCCGGTCCCAGTGCCGAGAGACGACGCTTGTGCGTCAGTCCCGACAACGGGTTGTTCTGGTCCATGAACTGGCTGAGCTGGGAGGTCGCGAAGAACTCCTTGATCGCCGACATCACGGGGCGGATGTTGATGAGCGTCTGGGGCGCAATCGCCTCGACGTCCTGGGTGTTCATACGTTCACGAACGACGCGCTCCATGCGGCTGAGGCCGGTGCGAAGTGCGTTCTGGATCAGCTCGCCCACGCTGCGGATGCGGCGGTTGGCGAAGTGGTCCTGGTCGTCGATGTGGTACGTGGTCTCCTTGGCGGTGCGGTCGCGCGCCAGGTTGAGCAGGTAGGTGGCGGTCGCCAAGACCTCGGCCTTCGACAACACGTGCATCGAGACGTTCGGACGCTCCAAGAGATCGCCGAACAGTTCGACGTTCTTGGCGACTTCGTCACCGAGCTTGCGGTCGAGCTTGTAGCGGCCCACGCGGCTCAGGTCGTAGCGCTTCTCCGAGAAGAAGGCGCCTTCGAAGTACTGACGGGCCGCTTCGATGGTCTGGACTTCACCGGGACGGGCACGACGGTAGATCTCGAGCCACGCGGTCTCTTGGCTGGCGCGAAGGAAGTTCTCGGGCGAGTCTTCGAGGTTGTACTTGTCCATGTGCTTGGCGATCTCGAGGTGCGCCTTCTTCCAGTCCGCGTGGAACTGGTCTTCCAAGAAGTCGAAGTGGGCGACGAACTTCTCGAAGAAGGCCTCGTCCATGACGGTGTCGAGGGCGCGAAGCAACGTGAAGATCGAGATGCGGCGCTTGCGGGCAATGCGCGCACCGGCGTTGGCCGCCTTGTTCTTCTTCTCTTCGAGGTCGACCTGGAGCCACTCACCGCGACTGGGGTGGATGGTGCCCTCGAAGGCGACCTTCTCGTCCTTGCCGGGCTGGAACAGCACGCCCGGTGAACGGACGAGCTGGGAGACCACGACGCGCTCGGTGCCGTTGATGATGAACGTACCCTGCTCGGTCATGATCGGGAAGTCACCCATGAAGACGGTCTGCTCTTTGATCTCACCGGTTTCGGAGTTCAAGAAACGGGCGCGCACGAAGATGGGCTGGGAGTACGTGGTCGCACGTTGGCGACACTCTTCCACCGTGAACTTTGGCGGACTCTTCAAGTCCACGTCGTCGGGGTCGAACTCCAACTCCAGTGAAAGTCGTCCGGTGAAGTCAGTGATGGGCGAAATGGCCTCGAAGGCCTCGCGCAGTCCCTGCTTCATGAACAGATCGAAGCTGTCTCGCTGAATTTCGAGAAGGTTGGGCAGGGGGTGAGCTTCACCGAGTGCCGAGAAGTTAAATCGCTCTGGGCTAGTGGACCGAGACGTCAACGGTCTATCCTCCGTGTGAGTGGGTGGGTACGACAGGAATTTCCCATGAACACGTACAAAACGGCGTCAGGGGATGACAAAGTTAGGTGCAAGGACACGGTCTTACAACTCTAGCGGGAAAATCAGGGTATGCGCAACTGGCGCTCCCCCTTTGGAGACACGCTGCCGTAAAAACGGTTGCGCTCACCCTAGGCAGGTTCTGACTCGGGGTCAAGTACCCCCCGAATGAGGCGTTCACCCCGGCCGGCGCACCGGCCGGGGCACTCCCTCAAAAGCCTTTGGCTACTTGACTTCTACCGTCGCGCCGGCAGCCTCGAGTGAGGCCTTGGCCTTGTCGGCGTCGGCCTTCGAAACCTTCTCCAAGACGGGCTTGGGCGCTCCGTCGACGAGGTCCTTGGCTTCCTTCAGACCCAGGCTGGTCAGTGCACGCACTTCCTTGATCACCTGAATCTTCTTGTCGCCGCCGGCCGTCAAGATGACGTCGTAGTCGCTCTTCTCGTCAGCGGGCGCGGCGTCAGCTGCGCCACCACCGGCCGCGGCCGGTGCCGCGACTGCGGCCGGTGCCGCGGCGGTCACGCCAAACTTCTCTTCGAACTCCTTCAAGAGTTCGCTCAGCTCGATGACGGTCAGTGATGCGATGCCGTCGAGAATCTGCTCCTTGGTCAGGGTTGCAGCCATGGTGATTCCTTTCTTCTATTCGTGTCGTACTACGTGGACGTGGTTATTCGGTCGGTTCGGTCGCGGCCTCGGAAGGCGCCTCGGTGGTGTCAGCCTCGGGTTCGGCCGCGGGGGCCTCCTCCTCGACTGCGACCTCCGCGGCGTCAGCCACGGCGTCGTCGCTCGCTGCGGGTGCAGCATCCTCGACCCCGACCGGAGTCTCGGCGACCTCCTCGACCTTCTCGTCAACTGGGGCGGGTGCGCCGCCCTTGCTGTCGATCAGGGCCGAGAGGCCGTAGGCGAAGCTTTGCGGGACGGCCTGCAAGAGTGCGGCCATCGTGCGAAGTGGTGAGGCGAGGAGTCCGGCGATCTGGGCCAGCAGGACGTCGCGGCTCGGAAGGTCGGCCAGTGCGCTCAGGTCCTTCATCGATAGGGCCTTGCCGTCAACGACGCCGCCCTTCACGATCAACTTGGGCGTCTCGCGCGCGAAGTCGCGCAGGGCCTTGGCGACGGCCGAGACGTCGCCGTCGACGAAGGCAATGGCCGTTGGTCCACTGAGGAACTCACTGAGACCTTCAACCGTCGTGCCGGCAATCGCGCGCAGCACGAGGGTGTTCTTGAAGACCTTGTAGTCGGCGCCGAGGGTGCGCAGCTGGCGACGCAGCGTCGAGATCTGGGCGACGGTGAGACCGCGGTACTCGGTGACGACCGCGGTCGAGGTCTTCTCGATACGCGTCTTTACCTCGTCGATGGTGGCAACCTTCTGGGGCTGGACCTTGCTCAAACTGACTCCTTCACCGGATGCCGCCCGGTACGGGCCAAGACATCCAAGCGAACGAGTCTCAGCGAGACTCGAACTCCTCGTCAGGCGGACCCTGCGGTCCCTTAGGGGTTTTCCCCACCGGATGTCTTCGGCGTTCTTTCCAAATCTGTGGCACAGGCTTCGTGCGGTCCTCCATCGTAGTGATGAAGTCGGTACCCGTCAAAACGGAACTACGCCGGTGCGAGCACCTCGTCGAGGTCCTTCGTGCGGGCCGGGTCGATCTTGACGCCCGGACCCATGGTCGACGAGACCGTGATGGACATGATGTAGCGGCCCTTGGCGCTGGCCGGCTTCACGCGAACGATCTCGTCGACGACGGCGCGAACGTTCTTCACGAGGTCGTCCTTGGAGAAGCTGACCTTCCCGACGCGCAGCTGCACGTTGCCGATCTTGTCGGTCCGGTACTCGACGCGTCCACCCTTGAATTCCGTGACGGCCTTGGCCACGTCCATCGTGACGGTGCCGGTCTTCGGGTTGGGCATGAGTCCTCGAGGTCCGAGCACGCGACCGAGTCCACCGACTTGACCCATGAGGTCCGGCGTCGCAATGGCGACGTCGAAGTCGAGGAATCCTCCGGCGACCTTGGCGACGAGGTCCTCGGCACCGACTTCGTCGGCGCCGGCGTCGCGAGCGGCCTGAGCCGCTTCACCGGCGGCGAAGACCGCCACGCGGTTCGTCTTGCCGGTTCCGGCGGGCAGGCTGAGCGTGCCGCGCACGATCTGCTCGGCGCGACGGGGGTCGACGCCGAGACGGATGGCGAGTTCGACGGTCTCGTCGAACTTCGCGGTCGCGAGAGCCTTCACCTTTTCGATGGCCTCGGGCAACGCGAGGAGTTCCTCGCGGTCGACCTGGGCCAGGGCGTTGTTGTAGTTCTTACCGTGCTTCATGTTCTCTCCTAGCTCGCCACCGAGATGCCCATGGAACGGGCCGTGCCCGCAACTTGGAGCTTGGCCATTTCGAGGTC
This sequence comes from Acidimicrobiales bacterium, assembly GCA_036509375.1. Classification (GTDB taxonomy): domain Bacteria; phylum Actinomycetota; class Acidimicrobiia; order Acidimicrobiales; family RAAP-2; genus RAAP-2. The sequence goes on along the minus strand of DATCFS010000083.1, from coordinate 5,379 downwards.
GTCGGTGTTGAGGTCCTTCAGTTTGGTCTTGGCGATCTCTTCAATCTGGTCCATCGTGACGGACGCGACCACTTCACGTCCGGCGAGATGTGCACCCTTGGCGACGCCCGCGGCCTGGCGCAGCAGCACCGGCGTCGGCGGGGTCTTCAAGATGAAGGAGAAGGAACGATCGTCGTAGATCGTGATGTCGACCGGGATGACCGTACCCTTCATGGATTCGGTCGCCGAGTTGTACTGCTTGCAGAACTCCATTGTCTGGATGCCGTGCGGTCCGAGGGCCGTACCGACCGGCGGCGCGGGTGTGGCGCCGCCCGCTTCGAGCTGGATCTTGACGACTGCAACAATTTTCTTAGCCATGGTTCTCTCCTTTGGCGTTCTAGAGCTTGGTGACCTGGGTGAAGTCGAGCTCCACCGGGGTCTCTCGTCCGAAGATGTCGACCAGCACCTTGACCTTCAGCTGGTCCTCATTGATCTCGGCGACGTGGCCCGAGAACGTGGCGAAGGGGCCGGTCTTGATCTGGACGGTGTCGTTCACTTCGAACTCGTGGGTCGGCATGCGACGTTTCGCCTGGGGCAGTTCGACACCCTCGACGAGGGGCCGGATGATGTTGTCGACCTCGCGACGCGTGAGGGCCGTCGGACGGGTCTTCTCGGCGCCGACGAAGCCGGTGACGCCGGGCGTGGAGCCAATGACGTAGAAGATCTCGGGGTCCGGCTCGCAACGGATGAGGAGGTAGCTCGGGAACATGCGCTTCGAGACCGTGACCTTCTTACCGGACTTGAACTCGGTGACGTCCTCTTCGGGCAGGTAGATCTCGTAGATCTGTTCGCCCAACTCGCGACTCTTGATGATGTTGTTGAGGGCGCCGATGACCTTTTGTTCGTGACCGGCGAAGGTGTGCACGATGTACCAACGCCCGGGTCGGTCGAAGGCGCTCTCGGCAACGGGCTCTTCTTCGAGGCCGTCCTCGATGATCGTGACGTCCAGAATCTCGTCAGTCACTACATCGTCGTCAGTCACGGGGGTCTCAATGTCGCTCATGGTTGCCTTACTTCTGGAAGAGGAACGTGACGAACTTCGAGAAGCCGTAGCCGAGCCCGAAGATCAGTGAGGTCATGAAGACGAGGACGAAGAACACGATCGTGGTGTAGTTGATGACCTCGGGACGAGTCGGCCAGGAGACCTGGCGCATCTCTTCACGGATCTCGCGGAAGAACTGGCGGGGCCGGGTGCGGGTCGATCGACGGCGCTGGACGTCCTGCGGCGAGGTGCGGCGAGGCGCGGCGGTGCCGTCGGCACCCACCTGTCCCTGTCGCTGCATCATTCGCTTTTGTTCGCGGTTCATCTCACGTCTCTCGTTCGCACTTCGTCTCGGCCGAAGAAAATCTTCGAGCAGGGCAGGAGGGACTCGAACCCCCAACCACCGGTTTTGGAGACCGGTGCTCTACCAATTGAGCCACTGCCCTTCGTCACGCCCAACCATCGGACGTCTAAGGAGAATGAATCTTACCATCCTGCCCGAGGGACCTTTCAGCGCGTCTCCTTGTGCAAGGTGTGCTTGCGTTCCCACTGGCAGTATTTGGACATCTCGATGCGCTCGCGGTCGTTGACCTTGTTCTTCATCGTGATGTAATTGCGGCGTTTGCAATCCTCACAGGCCAACGTGACCTGTACTCGCTTTTCGTTCTTCGCCATTCGTTCTCTCCGTTCACTTCGTTCACTGCGTTAAGGACCCGAGGGCCCTGCCTGGTAGCGGCGGCGGGAGTCGAACCCGCGACACCACGATTATGAGCCGTGTGCTCTAACCACCTGAGCTACGCCGCCTGGCGAGCCCTCTGTCGGGATTGAACCGACGACCCCTTCCTTACCATGGAAGTGCTCTACCACTGAGCTAAGAGGGCGCTCGCGTCCACTATGGCGCGGAGTGAATTGTACTCTGCACAAGGCTATTCTTTCCAACCCGTTCCCGGAACGACGCCCCGATACCCTTTACGTCATGAGAACACGCCTCGTTGAGGTCGACGACGCCACGGCCGTCATGAATATCTACAATCCCGAGGTCGTCGAATCCTCCATCAGCTTCGACCTCGTGCCGCGCACGCTCGAACAACAAGAGTCGTGGATCCGGGCCCATCTCGATACCCACCCCTGCATCGTGGCCGTCAACGAGGAGGACGATATCGGTGAAGTGGGCGCCCGGGGCGAGTTGATCCTCGGATTCGCCCTGTTCTCCCCGTTCCGTGACCGCCCGGCCTACATGACCACGGCCGAGAACTCGGTCTACGTCTGTCGGGTCGCGCGGGGCAAGGGCGTCGGCGAGGTGCTGTTGCGCCAACTCATGACCCTCGCCGGCCAGTCGGGCTTTCACTGCCTCATCGCGAGGATCGTCGGCGAGAACGCGAGCAGCATCCGCCTCCACGAAAAGTGTGGCTTTACCCTGGTCGGCACGGAGATCGAAGTGGGCCGCAAACACGGAAAGTGGCTCGACGTCGTGGAGTACCAGTACGTCGTGCCCGACCGAGGACGCTAAGCGGTCAGTTCCAGTTGTTTCACCGGCCACGACCACTGGGTCCAACTGCCCATTGGTAGCAAGAGCACTCCCCCGACAATCGCGACCGCGACTGCTATTAGCAGCGGATTCGAGTGCACCAGTCCCGAGAGCAGGGTGGTCCCGCCGGGAAGTCCGATGAAGGGACCGGTGATGGAGAGCGCCAGCAGCCAGAAGTGCTCGCGGCCCTGATAGCTGGCGGCCAGCAGCACCAGTCCCCACACGAGGTACCAGGGTTGCACGACCGGACCCAGTTCGACGAAGAGAATCAGCGAGAGCGCCAGCGAGCGGACCCAGCCGCGCTCCTCGCTGTGCCAGAGCAGCCAGAAGGCGAAGGCCGCGGCGGTGAGGAGTCCAATGAGCCTCGTGACCGAGAGCACCGAACCGGTCGCGATGCCCGAAAGGCCCAGACCGTGCAAAAGGTGCGAAATCGCCAGTCCGACGCCCGTCGCGGGAGCGGCCCACGATCGAACGGTGCCGTTGCTCAACAGATTGTTCACCCACCCGAACCCGAAACCGGCGAGATAGGTCCACACGCTGAGGGTCGCCGCGGCGACGACCCCGGCGATCGCGATGGGCTTCAGTCGTTGCTTGATCGACGCCTTTGGTCCGAGCCAGGTCCACGCCACGTAGGCGAGCCCAATCGCGGCCGGCGCCTTGATCGCGGCCGCACAGGAACAGAAGAACAGGCCCCAGATCGGTCGTTTCTTGGCCGCGAGCGCGATGCCGACGACGAGGAACCCGGCCATGATCCCGTCGTTGTGTGCGCCGCCGATGATGGTGAGCAGCACGAGCGGATTCATCGCGGCGAGCACAAACGCTTCGCCGGGGTCGCGGCCGAGTCCCCTCGCCAGGACCACAATGCCGTAGCCAATCATGGCGACGGCCACGGTCTCGAGTAGTCGAAGCCCCATCACGATGAAAACTTCGCGGTGCGTCGCGACCCGGTCGATGATGCCGTCCATATAGAGAAACAGTGGACCGTACGGTGCCGGCGAGTTACCCCACAGCTTGTCGACCGGCGCCACCCACGGACCGGAGCCGAGCGTGAAGGGGCCGTAGAGGTAGGGACTGATGTGGTGGGCCGTCATCTCGCCCTGGGCGGCGTAACTAAAGACGTCGCGACTGAAGAGCGGCGGCGCAATAATCATCGGCGTCGCCCAGGCCAACAGCATCCACCAGAGGGATTTCAAACTGGCCCCGGGGTGCAGCTTCATCACCTCGGCGAGGCGCAACCAGACCCGCATCAAGAGAAGCAGACCTCCGTACACCAGGACAATCGAGAGGATCAGTTTCGTTTCGCTCGTGGTGGCGCCCGAGGTGCTCGCCGACGGTTCGGCGAAGAACCACGTTCCGGCGAGATTAAATTTGAAGGGCGAATTGGTGAAGGAACAGCCCCCCAAGATGAGCGACATGGCGAGGAGGCCGAGGAGAGCCGGTTGCCAGAGGAACGACCAGCCCTCGAAGGGGCCGGGCGTGAACCGTCCGAGCGGGGTGTAACGGTGTTCGAGCATCGAGACGCCGGTTTCGAATCGATCAGCGACGCGTTCGTAGTTGCGACGAACCGTGCTCGCTAACGACTTCAGCCGATTCACACAACTCCTCTCGACCAGTTACCACAATATTTCGTCCGCGTCGTTGGGGACGTGGCCAATCCAGTAGTGCTGGATTGGCCATGGTGGGCCAGGAGGGATTTGAACCCCCGTAGGCAAAGCCGTCTGGTTTACAGCCAGATCCCATTGGCCGCTCGGGCACTGACCCGTGGGGAATCCTAGTTCTCGCGCTCGACCCAGTTCCAACCGCCCGCAACGCTCTACGCTTCAACCATGCCCAGTTTTGACATCGTCTCCGAACTCGACCTGCAAGAAGTGCGTAACGCCGTCGATCAGGCCAACCGCGAAGCGACGACGCGCTTCGACTTCAAGAACACCAACGCGGTCGTCGAATTCGGCGAGAAGGAGTTGAAGTTGGCCGCCTCGACCGAGGACCGCCTCCGAGCGCTCTACCAACTCCTCGAAGAGAAGCTGGTGAAGCGTCAAGTCTCGTTGAAGTCGCTCGAGCCCGGAAAGGTCGAGGAGGCGAGCGCGGGAGCGGCCCGCCAGCGCGTTGGTTTGAAGGCCGGGATCTCCCAAGAAGTGGGCAAAAAGATCAACAAGATGGTGAAGGAGATGGGCGTCAAGAGCCTCAGCTCGTCCATCCAGGGCGATCAGGTGCGAGTGACGGGCAAGCAACGCGACGATCTGCAGCAAGCCATTGCGTTCTTCAAGCAGTCGGACCTCGACGTGCCCCTGCAGTTCACCAACTTTCGCGACTAGGTCGCCGACTCCTCGGCCTCGAGGTGTTCTTCAATCTCCTGTTCGACGTCGACCTTGAAGATGCGATTGAAGACCATCATCTTCAACAACCAGAAAATCGCGAAACTACCGAGGTTGGTAAAGGAGACGAGCGCGGTATTGGCGAGGTGACTCCACTGGTGGCTCTTCACTTCGTGTCGAGCCCACAAGGCACCGAACTGCGACACGCCAATGCCGAGCGCGGTCATCATCCAGAAGGGAAGGATCTCTTTTCGCAAGTGGCTCTTGCCGCGCTTACCCCAGGTCCATCGACGGTTCAACTGGTAGGCCGGCAGTGACGCGATGACGTTGCCGGCCAACGTGGCCCAGATGACCCCGGGGATGATCTTCAGTCCGTAAAGTATTGAGATCGACCCGAACGACGTGACCGTCGAGACGGCCGAGACCATCGTGAAGCGAATGATCTTCTTGCCCTCGTGGGTCTTGGTCCAAGCCAACAATGAGCGGATGCGAGTGAGCACTTTGTTCAACTTACT
>DATCFS010000082.1:0-5970 GCA_036509375.1 Acidimicrobiales bacterium | reverse complement strand
TACGACGCAGTGAAGGGCATGGTCCCGAAGAACCGACTCGGCCGCGCCCAGATGGGCAAGCTCTTCGTCTACACCGGACCCGAGCACCCGCACGCCGCACAAATGCCTACGAAGTTTGACACCTCGGCCATCCGCCGCGGTTAAGGAGATTGCAGTGACCTCACCTCTTACTCAGACGACTGGCCGACGCAAGGAAGCGGTCGCGCGCGTACGTCTTCGCCCCGGCACTGGCACGATCACGATTAACAAGCGCTCGTTCGACAACTACTTCACCTCCGCGACGCATCGCCAGATGGTGATGGAGCCGCTGCGCCTCATCGACGCGCAGCAGACCTACGACATCGACGCGACCATCGAAGGTGGCGGGGTGGCCGGTCAGGCCGGCGCACTGCGACTCGGCATCTCACGTTCACTGCTCGAGATCGACGAGAACGTTCGTCCGGCTCTGAAGAAGGCCGGTCTGCTCACCCGTGACTCTCGCAAGAAGGAGACCAAGAAGTACGGTCTCAAGAAAGCGCGTAAGGCGCCTCAGTACTCGAAGCGATAATGTCAACCCCCGTGCAATTCGGCACGGACGGCATCAGAGGACGAGCGTCCATCGACATCACCAACGATTTGGCCTACCGGCTCGGTCGAGGGGTGGCGAGAGTCTTTACCGCCAACGTCTTCGTTGGTTACGATACGCGCGAAAGTTCGCCCCAGTTGGCGTCGGCGGTGCTCGCCGGACTGCGCGACGGCGGCGCCGTGGGTGTCAATCTCGGGTACTTCACCACGCCGGGCGTTGCCGTCATCGCCCAGCAACGCGACGGTCTCGGTGTCGTCGTGTCGGCGTCGCACAACCCGTACTACGACAACGGCCTGAAGGTGCTCGGCCTCGGCGGCGCCAAACTCGACTACGTCACGGAACTCGCCGTCGCCGACGCGCTGAACGCCGCCGAACCGGCGCCGAGTGATCACTTCGACGAGTTCGAGATCGACGAGTCGGCCGAACACGACTACGCGCGACACCTGCGATCGCTCGTGCCGGCCGACTTCTCGTCACTGCACATCGTGCTCGACTGCGCGAACGGCGCAGCCAGTCACGTGGCGCACGAACTGTTCGAGTCGACCGGTGCGCGCATCACGACCATCCACGATCAACCGAACGGTCGCAACATCAACGAGAACTGCGGTTCCACGCACCCCGAGGACCTCGTGGCCCACGTGAAGAAGTTGGGCGCCGATCTCGGCCTGGCCTTCGACGGCGACGCCGACCGCTTGATCGCCGTTGACGCCAACGGCAGGGTCCGCGACGGGGACGACCTCATGATCCTCTTCGCGCGTGACTTCTTTGAGCGCAACACCTTGGGCGGGGGACTGGTGATCACGTCGATGAGCAATTTGGGTCTACGTCGTTCCATGGCCGACGCCGGCATTGCGATCGTGGAGACCGACGTGGGTGACCGTAACGTACTCATTGAGTTAGAGAATCGGGCGTGGCCCTTCGGCGGCGAGCAGTCGGGCCACCTCATCTTTCGCTCGCTGGCCCCCACGGGTGACGGCCAGCTCACCGGTCTCATGCTCGCCGACCTCATCGTTCGACGCGGTCCACTCGCAGAGCAGGCCGACGCGGTCTGGACGCGCGTACCCCAGTCGCTCATCAACGTCGCGCGCGACTCGTACGAGGAAGCTCCGGTCCAGGAGTTGTTCACGGAGTTGCGAACGAACTACGGCATCGAAGAACGCGACGTCCGTCTTCTCATTCGACCGTCGGGGACCGAACCGGTCGTTCGGGTCATGATCGAAGCGCTCGACGCTGACTTCGTCGACGACTTCTCGCGGCGCCTGCAGAACTTCTTCGCCGCGTAACGTGCACCGAAAAGGTCGAAAAGGGCCACGAGTAGGATGGCTCTCATGTGCGGCATTATCGGGGTCGTAGGATCCGACGAAACGCTGTCGACGCTTCTCGAGGGCCTGACGCGCCTGGAGTATCGCGGGTACGACTCAGCGGGCATCGCCCTCGTGAGGGCGGGCGAAACGTGGCGGGCCCGAACTGCCTCGGGCACTGAATCGGTGAAGGCCCTTAAGGAAGAGTGCGTCGCCGCGCCGAAGGGATTCACCGCGGGCATTGGTCACACTCGGTGGGCGACCCACGGAGCGCCCGAAGCGCACAACGCCCACCCCCACCTCGACTGCTCGGGCAACATTGCCATTATTCACAACGGCATCATCGAGAACCACACCGAGTTGCGCGAAGGTCTCGAAGCCCGTGGTCACGTCTTTACGTCAGTCACCGACTCCGAAGTCCTGGCGCACCTCATCGAAGAGCTGCGGGCGCAGGGCCCCGAGCTGATTGAAGCCGTTCGTCAAGCGCTGCTCGTCGTGCGCGGTGCCTTCGCCGTTGCCGCCATGGACGCCAACGAACCCAACGTCATCGTCGCCGCGCGACGTATCTCACCACTCGTCGTCGGCACCGCGCCCGGTGAGACCTACCTCGCGAGTGACGTGCCCGCGATCCTCGACCGGGCCTCGGCCTTCTACGCCGTCAACGACGACGAAATAGTGCGGCTCGGACCGGAGGGCTTCCGCGCAATTGACCTCGACGGCGCACCGGTGCGACTGCGCCAACTCTCCATTGATTGGGACCTCGAGACCGCGGAAAAGGGCGGCCACGACGACTTCATGTCGAAGGAGATCAGCGAACAGCCCAACGCCATTCGCTCGACCCTGCTCGACCGTCGACGCAAAGACGGCACGATCACCTTCGACGAGATGCGCATCACTGACGACGAACTGCGTGAGGTGAAGCGCGTCTGCCTGGTGGCGGCCGGTACCTCGTTCCACTCGGCGCTCATTGCGAAGTACGCCATTGAGCGCTGGGCGCGCATCAGCGTCGACGTTGACATCTCGAGCGAGTACCGCTACCGCGATCCGATCGTGGAGATTGGCACGCTGGTCATTGGCGTCTCCCAGAGTGGCGAAACGATCGACACGATCCAGGCGACGCGCGAGGCGCAACGTCGCGGAGCCCACGTGGTCGCCATCTCCAATATTGTCGACTCCTCCATGGCGCGCGAAGCCGACGCCGTCATCTACACCCGCGCCGGACTGGAAGTGTCGGTGGCGTCCACGAAAGCGTTCGTCGCGCAGGTCGCCGCTCTCGAACTGCTCGCGCTGCGACTGGCGCAACTTCGCGGTACTCTCCCCGAGTCGGAGATTGACGGTCTGTTTCAAGGTCTGAACGCCGTGAGTTCGCAAGTACAAACCGTGCTCGATCGACGCGAGAGCGTGGAACTGGTCGCCAAGGAACTCGCGAGTTCACACGACTTCTTCTTTATTGGTCGCCACGTGGGATTCCCAACCGCCCTCGAGGGGGCGTTGAAGTTGAAGGAACTCACCTACCTGCACGCCGAGGGCTACCCGGGTGGTGAGTTGAAGCACGGTCCCCTGGCCCTCATCGAACCGGGCGTCGTGGTCATCGCGATTGCGACCGATCCCGCGATGCACGAGAAGATGCTCTCCAATCTCTCCGAAGTAAAGGCCCGCGGCGCGACGGTGGTCGCGGTCGCCACTGACGACGACGAGGCGATCGAAGCAGTGGCCGACTACGTGCTACGCGTACCCGCCACGGAGCCGATGTTCACCCCGATGGTCGACGTCATTTCACTCCAGATGCTCGCCTACGCGATCGCGCGCGGGCTGGGTCGAAACGTCGACCGACCGCGCAACCTCGCCAAGACCGTCACGGTTGAATAGTGGCCACCATCGGCGTGGGCATCGACGTGGTGGACGTACCGCGGTTCACGATTGTCTTGGGACGTCGTCCTCGCATCGTTGAGCGGCTGTTCACCGAAGGCGAACAGCGCGACGCGAGAGGGAAGTCCGAGCGGCTCGCCGCACGATTCGCCGCGAAGGAAGCGGTCATGAAGTCGCTCAGTGTCGGCGCCGGCTCGGTCCCCTGGAAATCCATTGAAGTGGTGAAGGCGCCTAGTGGCGCACCGTCCGTGCGACTGCACGGAGCGGCGTCCGAGTTGGCCCTTCTACGTGGGGCCGACGAGTTCCACATCTCACTGACGCATACGGCCATGACGGCCGCGGCATTCGTCGTCGCCAGTTCGAAGGACGACCGTGCAGGTTGAGGGCGTCCACCGACCGGCGTGGGCCGAGATCTCGGCGTCGGCCATTGCGCACAACGTTCGGGTCCTGAAGTCGCTGCTGGGCGACACGCTCTTCTGCGCAGTGGTGAAGGCCAACGGCTACGGGCACGGCGCGGTCGTCGCGGCCCAGGCGGCCCTCGACGGAGGGGCCGATTGCTTGGCGGTCGCCATTGTTGACGAAGGGATCGAACTTCGCGAGTCGGGGATCTCGTCTCCGATTCTCTTGCTCGCAGAGATTCCGCCGGCCACGATCACCGACGCGCTGATGCACAACCTGACGTTGACGATTGGCTCCATTGAAGGGGCGAAAGCGGCGATCACCAGTGCCGAGATGCTCGGTGGCGTGCACGTGGTGCACGTGAAGGTCGACACCGGCATGCACCGCATGGGTGTGGGCCCCGAAGAGGTCAACGACGTCGTCGATCTCCTGCGGGCGTCACCGTCGATCGACCTCGAAGGGCTCTACACCCATTTCAGCGTCGCCGACGGATCGAGCGGCGACGACCGCGAGTTTACCCGGGGTCAGATTGCACACTTCGACGAAATCGTCGCCGCACTCGACGAGCGAGGCACCACACCTCGAGTGCTCCACGTTGCGAACAGTGCCGGAGCGTTGGGCTACCCCAGTGCACGACGGGGAATGGTACGCATTGGCCTCGCACTCTACGGCTACCTGCCCGAGAGTTGGTTGGGTGCCGCGTTGGAGGAGTCGGGCGAGCAACTCGAGCCGGCGCTCACGCTGCGGGCGAAGGTCGTTGCCGTGCGCCGAGTGGTTGCCGGCGAGCGACCGAGTTATCGCCGCCGCCGGTCGCTCGACGCCGACGCCACGATCGTCACCGTCCCCTTCGGGTACGCCGACGGCTACCCGAGGCGGCTCTTCGACGCCGGCGCCGAAGTGTTGATCAACGAAAAGCGCTACCCCTTGGCCGGCACCGTGACGATGGACCAACTCGTGGTCGACTGCGGCGACGACGCCGTGAAACCGGGCGACGACGTGGTGCTGCTCGGCACTCAGGGTGACGACTCGATCTCCGCCGACGAATGGGCCGCGTTGGCCGAGACGATCAGCTGGGAGATCCTCTGTGGGATCGGTGCCCGCGTTCCTCGACTTCTCGTGGACTAGTCATGAGCCGCGACCTCGCCGAACTCCCCACCTGCACGCGTTGCGCGCTCTCACTGACCCGCCAACGGGTGGTCGTGGGTTCGGGACCGATCGGACCGGCACTCATGGTGATCGGGGAGGCGCCCGGACGTGACGAGGACGAGGGCGGTGAGCCCTTCATCGGGCGAAGTGGGCGACTGCTCTTCCAGTTGATTGAGGAGGAGGTCGGACTCCTTCGATCGGACTGTTTCGTGACCAACGTCGTTAAATGCCGACCGCCGGCCAATCGAACACCAACGCGCGACGAACTGAGCGCCTGTCGACCGTGGCTGAGCGAACAGTTCACGCTGGTGAAGGCGCCCCTCGTGTTGGCGCTCGGCAACACGGCCGCGCGTTCGGTCTTCGGTTTCGAACAGGGCATCGGTCAAACCCATGGTCAGATTGTCCACTTGGGCGGGGGTCGGGGCCTGGCAACGTATCATCCGGCGGCCGCGCTGCGAGGCGGACCTAGCGTGGTCGACGTGATCCGAGCCGATCTGCGAGTCCTGAAAACCCTGGTGGTGCCGGGGTGAGTTGGCGCCGCTACTGCGCGACGCCCGAGGAGACCATTGCGGCCGGCGTCGATTTCGCGCGGGTGCTCCGGAGCGGCGACATTGTCCTGTTGACCGGGACGTTGGGCGCCGGCAAGACGACCTTCACCAAGGGCGTGGCCACGGGCCTCGGCGTCGCCGA
>DATCFS010000081.1:0-10812 GCA_036509375.1 Acidimicrobiales bacterium | reverse complement strand
CGATTGAGAAACAGCGCCCCTGACCTTGACAGATCTCAGGGTCGATTCGTACCTTCACAGGTCCCCCTTTTCCTATTGGAAACGCACCTTACTACCGAGTAACGGAGCAAATACACAACTTGTCAACTACGGAACCGACGGTCCGAAAATGGCTCAAATCCTCTCCGGCGCCGCGGCGCTACTCGGCCTCAATCTCCTCGCGACTGATCCCGAGGAAGTACAACACCGCGTCGAGGTACGGCACCGTGAGGGCGGTGTCGGCGTGTTCTCGAACGAGTGGCTTCGCGTTGAACGCAATACCGAGTCCCGCCACCGACAGCATGTCGATGTCGTTCGCGCCATCGCCGACCGCAACCGTCTGCTCCAACGGGACGCCCACTTCAGCAGCGAACCCCTGCAGCGCTCGGGCCTTGCCGGGACGGTCCAAGACCTCGCCGAGAAGGTTCCCCGTCAACATGTCGTCTCGAATTTCGAGGCGGTTCGCCGCGAGATAGTCGACCTTCAACTCGGCCATCAAGGGAGCGAGGACCTCAACGAAACCGCCCGAAACGACGGCCGGTACGTAACCGAGTCGGCGCAGCGTTCGCAGCAACGTTCGCGCACCCGGTGTGAGTCGCAATTTGGATCGCACGTTGTCGAGCACCGACACTGGCAAACCTTCGAGGAGTCGGACACGGCGCCGCAGCGATTCAGCAAAATCGATCTGGCCCGACATTGCCAGTTCGGTGATCGCAGAGACCTCGGACGCACAACCGCACTCGTCGGCCAAAAGGTCAATGACTTCATCCTGGAGCAGTGTCGAGTCGGCGTCCATGACCACGAGGTGTTTCGATCGGCGATGGAGACCGGCGCGCTGCACCGCGAGGTCCAATCCACTCGTCGTCGCAACGGTAGCGAGTGCTTTACGAAGGACTGCGTGATCTGATCCCCGAACGACCAATTCATAACAGTCAACTGGGTAGCTCGCTAGGTGCACAATGCGCTCGCAGGTCGCCGCACTGGCGGCAATTGCACCAAAGACGGCCGCCAACTTCTCCGCGCCAATGCGGTTCGCCAGGAATGTCACGAGGAGACGGCGACCGTCACTGACCTCGCTCGGCGTAACTACTTCAACCGTGGCGGTGACGCCACTCGTGGCGATGTCACGACTCTCGAGGGCCTCTTCGACTCGCCCCACCGAGATTGACTTCTCGGTACTCACCTCCGCGCACAGCACCAGAGCGCCGCGGATAGTGATCTGCGCAACGTCCGTCACGTGCACACCGATTTCGCTCAACGACGTCAACGCGGCAAAGAGTTCGGCACCCACGCCAACGCGGTCGGGGCCACTGACGGTGATAAGAAACGTCGACGTAGGCATGACTGAATCGTAGATGTTCTCACTTCGCGCTACGGCTCGGAGTGATCCTCACCCGAACGAAGTTCGCGGACTTCGGCGACGTGCACGTCGGTCCTCGCGTCGAAACTCCAGAGCCTGGGAAGTGCGACGGCCACGGTGGCGACCGAGCCGGTGCAGGCCAATCCTCCAAAGGTCAGCGAGAACCTCAAGGTCGTCCACGCCGCCATCACGCCGGCTCGAAACTGTCCGGCCGTTGGCCCAAGAGAGTACGAGATCATCTCAATGCCGGCCATGCGTCCTCGCATTGACGGTGGAATCGACTCGTTCCACATCGTCTGGCGAAAGATGCCGCTGATGGCGTCAGCTCCCCCGCCTATCGCGAGACCGAGAAAGACCAGCCACAACGACGACGAGAAGCCGAAGAGGGCAATGCCGAGGCCCCAAAGCACCGCCGCGACGACAATTGCACGGCCGTAGCGATGGATCCTTCTAGACCAGGACGACGTCAACGTCGCGATCAGCGCTCCGGCCGGCAACCCGCAGTAGAGAAGTGACAACGCGTACGAGTCGTGAAAGCGTGCGGCAACGAAGGGCAACATCGCGATCGGAAAGGCGAGCAGCATCGCCAGGAGGTCAATGATGTACGTACCGACGATGTCGGGGCGCGACTTCGCGTAGCGAATACCCGAACGAAGTGCGGCGACGTCGCCTTCGTCAAATTTGAGACGGGCCGTGGTCGCGTGCAGTGAGTAGAGCAACACCAGCGAGACGGAAAAGGTGATCAGGTTGGCCACGTACACGCTTCCCGCCCCGAACGCCACGGCGGCGAGTCCGCCGAGCGCGGGACCGATAATCGACGCCGTGGTGAATCTGATGTTCGCCAATGTCGACGCGGATCGTTGCCGTTCGTGGGGCACGTACATCTGATTGAGCGCCTCGATACTCGGGCGTTGAAGGCTCCCCGCGGCGGTCGCGATGAACGCGTTGAGGTAGAGGATCCACACGAGCGGATGGTCGAGCAACGCATTCGCGAAGAGCACGACCGTTGACAGCATGAGGACAATTTCCATGGCGATGATCAGTCGCCGGCGATTCAGTCGATCGGCGAGAATGCCGCCGTAGAGACCGAAGACCAGGAGGGGCAGGACCTCGGCGAGCCCGAGAGCGCCCACGTCGAACGTGGAGTGAGTAAGGAGTCTCATTTGGAATGGAACGGCCACGTACGTTGCCTGACTCCCGAGGGCGGTGATGAAGCCGGCGACGTAGAGACGGCGGTACTGCTTCGACACTCGTAGCGGCGTGAGATCGACGCCAAACTTGCGCTTCGTCACAGTGGCGGACCCGATTGCCATCCGTTCTCGTTGGTGTAGTGGCGCAACACCTTGGCCGGCACGCCACCCAAGACAACGTGATCGGGGAACGTACCGCGAACGACGGCTCCCGCGGCGACAACGGTGTTGATACCGAGCTCGGTGCCGGGAAGAATGATCACGTTGGCACCCAACCAACTGCCCGAACCGATTCGAACGGCCGCCTCAGTCGGTGGCTGCCAGCCAACTGGCGAGTCCGGGTCGTCGTAGGAGTGGTTCTGATCGGTGATGTACACGTAAGGACCGGTTTGAATCTCGTCACCGAGCACGATTGACCAGTGTCCAATGATGTGCGAGCCACGGCCAATGACGCACTTTCTCCCAATTGTGACGACCGGCGAACTCAGCATCGTCTGGTCCCCACTAATCCCCGCCGTCAGACAAACGTTGGGTCCTATCAGAGCCTCATCACCAATGGAGAGGTATCGCTCGTTGTACATGACGCCCTGGGGAGCCAGGAGTGCCGCACCCTTACCGAAGTAGTGGAAGGTGCGAGCGTAGGGATCTGACGGTCCAACGGTGGCCACTTCGTTCACGTACCGACGGGTCGCACGCACTCGGGCGCCAAGGAACTGTCGGAAGCGAATTCGGTTATTCACCAGCGTCACGCTACATCCACGTCAAACACGAAGCATTTGAAACGACGCCGTCATCGCCGAACGAAGGTTGACCTCACCTGGTGCACGCCTGGCTGTGTCGACGCAGTTTGGGACTACGGCGCGTTCGTAGCCCCTAACAGTTTTTCAACCGCCGGTATCAAGCCGTAGCCACCGGCATCGTTGCCGCTTCCAATGAGTTGGCCACCGGTCGCAAATTGGCTAACGCGGACATTGCCGCACCCGCCGGCGCCGGCGGACACAACCACGAAAGGGTTGGTCCGACCTGCTCGGTAGAACTGGATTCGCATGTTGCTCCCGGATTCGAATGGGCAATGCATAGCGCCGGGATACGCCACGAGGAGTTTGTTCACGTCGTCACGAATCGTCGCAATCGTGATGGCATCCGTTGTCACGATTGTCACCTTCGACGACGGACGCTCTCCTCCTCCCGGTGTGAAGACGACGGTCAACTTGCTCGCACCACGTCCGACAATCGAGTAAGCCGACTTTTGAGGAGTCCACTGAATTTGCGCGTCGATGCGAAGCTTCACCTCGCCGTCCGGGAGGATGAGTTTGGTGTACTGCAGATCGGAAAACGAAAGAAAGGACTTCGCAGGAAATGAGTACGACCACTCCAGGTGGGCTCGATCAGTGCCGCCACGTCCGTCGAGTGTCGAACCCGTCGGTGCGTGACCACTCAGCCAGGAAAGTCCTTGGTACGTTCGTCCCGCGACGTAATAGTGAGCGATATCGACCACGTCGGGACTACCAAGCGTGGGCACACCCTCGGTATACCGGTGACCGTTGACGTCGACCCACGATGTTGACGTCCGTGATCCTGGAGGGAACCACGCGAGTCCCAGCAGTTTTTTCGCTTCCTCCGTCGCGACCACGACTCGACTCCTATTGGGCGGACCGAGGTTGTAGCCGTCGACGATTGTTCGGGGATGTGACGATGCCGATGCCGGGCTGACGCTGACAGTGAGTGAGAAGAACAGTGAAGCAACTGCCGCGATGAGCGCCAGCGACCTTCTTCGATGTACGAATGCAGACATGTCTCTTCAATCCGAACAGTGAAACGACCTTCACTTCATACTGTCGCCCCAGTGACAGAACTTTCGCGCCGTCCCGCGCCGACGCTCGCGCGAACGAATCCATGCAACGTTTCTCATTGCGAAACCCGGCGTCCTCTACGCGTTCACATGACCTTGACGCAGTAGTTCCTCTTCGCCCAGTTGGGCTAGGACCTGGCGCGCAGCGAGGCCCCCTCGGTCAATCTTCACGCTGACTTCAGTCAATTCGCGTCCCATATTAATGCGCTGTTGGATGATGTTGAGGGCGTCGACGTCTTCTTGCACGACAGCGATCTGCATCTTTTCCAGTGCCGCGTCGATTGACGAATCATCGACACAGAAATCACGCGAAAGCGCCCAGAAGTCGTAAACCGAATTCTCTGTCGAAGGCGTGAGGCCATAAAAGATCTTCAGGTGGAATGCGTGTTCGTCCGTGCCGTCGGGTAACGGAGGCTGGCCCACCGGCGCGATCCTCGAGTTCAATTTGTAAAAGCCCGGGGCAAAGTATTCAATGTCCTGCCACCGATCGATCGTGCCCGTCAACCCCGTGGTCGATGCGTAAAACGGCGGACACTCGACGTCACTCATGTGTCGATAGACGTTCACCACGCGCGTCTCGTCATTGACCTCGACCTCAATGGGCGTCGAAGCAACCTCCGGCGTGCCAATGGAACTGTTGTGTAGAAACGTCTCGTGTGAGAGATCGAGGAGGTTGTCGACCAAGAGAGAAAACGACGCGTCGAGTTTGGCGACACCCGACACCACGCACCATTCCTCTGACTGTTCTAACCATGGGGTCTCTGGAAGTAGCGCGTGATCGGGTTCACCGTGACCCATCCAAATCCATAGCCAACAGCCACGTTCAACGACGCTGTAGGTGCGGACCGTCAATTTGGTGGGAATTCGATCCTGACCGGGTACGGCGACACAGAGTCCCTCGCAGTCGTACGTGAATCCGTGATAGCCGCAGACGAGAACATCGTCGACCACGGTGCCGAGGGACAACGGGTATCCGCGGTGCGGGCATTGATCGCTGAGTGCAACGACGCGGCCACTTCGATTGCGATACAGCGCAACCGGCTCTCCGAGAATTGTTCGCGCAATTGGTCGTTGGGAGAGTTCCGACGTGAGTGCTGCGACGTACCAGTTCTGATGAAGATACATGTTCCTCCTGGAATCAAGCCACGACTTGGCGGAAGGATCCTGCGCCGACATGCCGAGCGACTTTGGCAGGCTAACGCCGATGCGCGAAGACGTCAAGGCGTGGTCGATGCACGACATCAGTCGCCGTTAAAGGCGATTTCGGGAGTTAGTCGAGAGAGATTGGTGTGTCGATATCTAACTCGACTCCGGTGCCGACCACATCGGGCAGAAGGGCATTGGCCATGTGCTCGCGCACCCGACCGTCGATCTCGGCCATCGTTTGGGGATTCTCACGTAGGAACGCCTTGACGTTCTCGCGCCCCTGACCCATCTGCTCTCCTTCGTACGTGAACCAGGCACCGGCCTTCTTCACGAATCCGAGCTCAACGGCGACGTCGAGGACGGAACCTTCGCGACTGATGCCCTGGCCGTACATGATGTCGAACTCGGCCTGCTTAAACGGCGCGGCGCACTTGTTCTTTACAACTTTCACGCGGGTGCGGTTGCCGACCACCTCGGTGCCGTCCTTGATGGTCTCAATGCGTCGGATGTCGAGACGAACTGACGCGTAGAACTTGAGTGCACGACCACCCGGGGTCACCTCTGGTGATCCGTAGATCACTCCGATTTTTTCGCGGAGTTGATTGATGAACACGGCAACGGTGTTGGACTTCGAAAGTCCACCGGTCAACTTGCGAAGCGCTTGGCTCATCAGACGGGCCTGCAGTCCGACGTGCGTGTCGCCCATGTCGCCTTCGATTTCGGCCCGAGGCGTGAGGGCCGCCACTGAGTCGATGATGATGACGTCGAGCGCACCGGAGCGAATCAGCATGTCGGTGATTTCGAGCGCCTGCTCGCCGGTGTCGGGCTGGGAGATCAAGAGGTCGTCGACGTTCACGCCAATGGCGCGCGCGTAGACCGGGTCCATGGCGTGCTCGGCGTCGATGTAGGCGCAAACCCCGCCGTTGCGCTGGGCTTCGGCGACGACGTGCATGGCGAGGGTGGACTTTCCGGAGGACTCGGGACCGTAGAGCTCCACGATTCGTCCGCGGGGCAGTCCTCCGATACCGAGGGCCATGTCGAGGGCGAGGGCGCCGGTCGGAATCGACTCGATGTTCATGTGCAGGTTCTCGCCCATTCGCATGATCGAGCCCTTACCGAACTGCTTCTCAATCTGGCCGAGTGCGGCGTCGAGGGCCTTTGCGCGGTCGTCGGTTGCCATTACTGTCTCCTTGTTCTTTGTCATCCGAGGAACGCTATGGGCCTCTTGTGACATCGGTCGGTCTCCACCTGCATTTACGGTACTACGAACAAGTGTTCGTATAATGGATTACCGGCCGACTCTTCGCTGATCGCCCAGGACTTCTCGAGACCCCAACGTTTTCAAGGGAATTCTACTCAATCGAGGAGCGCTTGGTACACCAATTGCTGGAGTTCACGGCGAATGGGATAGGTCCCGCTCGGCAGTAACTGAGTGAAGAAACTTACGGTGAGATCCTCCGCCGGATCGACCCAGAAGACCGTCGAGGCGGCCCCTCCCCATGAGTAGGTCCCTTCGGAGGCGAGGCTCTTATTCTTCGCGGCGTCGAGCATCACCGAGAAACCGAGGCCGAAGCCAATGCCGGCGTAGTCGATCTCGGAGAAAGAGTCCGTGGCGAACTCCTCCAAGTCAACGTCGTTCGGTAGATGATTGCGAGTCATCAAATCCAGCGTCCGACCGGAGATCAGGCGCACGCCGTTCAGCTCGCCTCCGCCCAGCAACATTGTCATAAAGCGGTTGTAGTCGTGAGCACTCGACACCAATCCGCCGCCGCCGCCGTGGATTCGCGGTGCGTGCATGGCACCCTTGGCCAGTTCTTCGTAGGGATAGGAGTCGCCGTCGTGGGGCACGTAGAGCATCGCGAGGCGGTCCCACTTTTCTTCGGGGCAGTGCCACTCCGTGTCGTTCATGCCGAGCGGACCGAGTATTCGTGACTGAAGAAAGTCCTCGAACGACTGGCCGCTCCAAATCTCTATAAGCCGTCCGAGCACGTCGACCGAAACCGAGTAATTCCAGCCGCTCCCGGGCTGGAACACGAGGGGGCTGGAACACCAGTCGTGGACGGCCTGGGCGAGGTCCGCGCCCGGTGCGAACCCGAAGTCGTAGCCCTTGCGTCGGTAGATCTCGTCGGTCGGATGGGCGTAGTGGAATCCGTACGTGAGTCCACTCATCTGACTCAAGAGGTGGTGCACGCGCACCGGTTCGAGTGCCGGCACCGTCTGCGGCTTGGCCGCCGTGCCACCGGCCCACACGCGCGGTTCCTTCAACGCCTCAATCCACTGGCCGACGTCGTCGTTGAGGTCGAACAGTCCCTCTTCGTAGAGCATCATGACGGCAATCGACGTGATGGGTTTGGTCATGGAATAGATGCGCCAGATGGTGTCGTCGGTGACGTCGAGTTCCTTCTCACGGTCACGGAATCCGCCCTTGTCGGTCCACGCCAGCTCGCCGCCGCGCGAGACCGTCGCGAGCCACCCCGGGAGACGACGGTCGTCGACGTACTTGTCGAAGTGCGACTTGATCCGCGCCAAGCGCGCGGGATCAAATCCCAGGTTCAACGGTTCGACTCGAATCTCCAACGACGACATGACGACCTCCGGTGTTCGAGATTCAGATTAAGCGCGATCCACTCGTCACGGACTTTGGTCGAGCGCGCGACGCAGCACGTCGAGTGCGCTGATGGCGCTGTACGCGCGAATTCGCGGTCGGTCACCGGGCAGGCGCAGTGCCGCGTGCTCCAACCGGTCGCCCATCGAGAGCCCAACGAACACCGTGCCCGGCGGCTGGCCGTCTTGCTCGTCCGGTCCGGCGACACCCGTGACACTGAGACCAATATCGGCGCCCAGTAGGGCGCGAACACCTGTGGCCATGGCCTCGGCCGCTTCGGCGCTGACCACCGGGCCGCGCTTCACCTTCAAGAGGTCGAACTTCACCTCCGAGGCGTAACTCACGACGCCGCCACGAAACCACGCCGAGGCGCCGGGAATGCCGACGAGGCGACTGGCGATGAGTCCTCCGGTGAGCGACTCCGCGACGCCGAGAGTTAATCCGCGCGCGAGCAACCGAGTCGCGATCGCGTCCTCCATCGACTCGTCGTCGACGCCGAAGATGATGTCGCCGAACTTTTCGATAATGAGCCCACGCACCAATTTCTCTTCGTCGACAAGCAGTTGCGCGGCGTGTTGTTCGTCGTCACCCCGCGCGGTCAAGCGGACCTTGATCCCTTCGATGCCCGACGCGAGGAACGCAATCGTGACGCGTTCGTCGTTGGCCAACGCGTCGAATCGCTCGGCCACCGCCTCGGCGAGCCCCGATTCACTGGCTCCCCAGGTTCGCAGCACCCGACTCGTGATGACCGATGTTGAACCGTCGGCTCGCTGACGGGCCACGAGGTCTGGAAGTATCGCGCGCTCGAACATGTCGGTCATCTCGTAGGGCACGCCGGGAACCGCGTAGATGACCTTTTGTCCGAGCGAACAGATGAGACCGGGTGCCGTGCCGCGAGTCTGAGGAATGATTGTTGCCCCACGGGGCACATCGGCCTGCAAGAGATTGTTATCGGGCATCGTGCGACCGCGGGTGCCGAACATCGCGCGAATCTTCTCGACGATCGCTTCGTCACGCTCCAGTGGCACGTTCATGACCTCGGCCAACGCCGCCCGGGTGATGTCGTCCTGGGTCGGGCCCAGTCCGCCACAGACGATCAAGGCGTCGCTGCGTGCGAGCGCGGTGCGAAAGGCGAGGACGATGCGCTCGTGATTATCCCCCACGTGCTGGTGGAACTGCGATGCGATGCCGTTGGCCGCGAGGTGTTCGCCGAGCCACTGCGAGTTCGTGTCCGGAATCTGTCCGAGCAACAACTCGGTCCCCACGGCCACGATCTCAACGCGCACGCAGTCCCACCTTCTTGCCGTCGACGTAGTACTGCCATCCCGTGTAGAGCGTGAGGACCACCGCGATCCAAATGACCGTGACCCCGATCCAGCCGTGATGGGCGGTCAACGGAATGACGCAGAGGGCAATCGCCCAGTCCTGCGTGAAGGTTTTCCACTTGGCGAGTTTGCTCGCGGGAATGGAAATCCCGCGCTTGGACGCCTTGGCGCGAAAGAGGCTCATCCAGATCTCGCGCAACGTGATGATCGCCGCGGGGATGATGAAGTCCTTCAGTCCGTGGGGCCGCGCCAGAATCAACGCGTAAAGCGAGCCGAGCACGATGACCTTGTCGGCGAGGGGATCGAGGAATGCGCCCGAAGTGGTGGTGCCGTGTCGGCGTGCCACGATGCCGTCGAAGTAGTCCGACATGGCGGCGAGAAAACCGACCAATGCCGTCCACCACGAGATCCGGTCGAAGACAATGAGGTAAATGAACACCGGAGCCACGAGAAGACGTGACGCCGTCAACATATTGGCCGGCGTCAAGAGAGCGGATTCACCGTAGGTGGGCTCGCTCGTCATAGTGCAACTGCCTCCAGATCGGTGCCGTGACTCGCCACAATCTCACAGTCAACCATTGAACCAACGGCTAGCGACGGGTCCACCATCACAATGCCATCAATCTCGGGACATTCGCGCACACTTCGACCGACGCCGGCCGAGTCAATGAGGAGTCGCTGGCGGGTGCCGACCAACGCGTCGCGACGTTGCGCGGTGATGGTGTCCTGCACTTCGCTCACTTCACGCAGTCGTTCGAGCGCGAGTTCGTGGGGGACCTGGTTGGCGAGACCGTTCGCGTGCGTCCCCTCTTCGGATGAGAACGTGAAGAAACCGGCCCAATCGAGCTGGGCTTCGTCGATGAAGTCGAGCAGGGCGCGCTGGTCGTCCTCGGTCTCGCCGGGGTAGCCGAGAATGAACGACGAGCGGAACGTCGCGTCCGGTTCGGACTTTCGGATGGCGGCGATGCGCTCGAGGAATCGCTCACCGTCGCCCCAGCGCCGCATGCCGCGCAGTAGCGGCCGCGACGCGTGCTGCAAGGAGAGGTCGAAGTACGGCACGCCGCTTTCGAGAATCGTTTCGATGAGGCCACTCGTGAGTCCCGAGGGGTACAGGTAGAGGAGTCGCACGCGATCAACTTCACGGCTCAGCGTCTTCGTGAGCTCAATCAGTGGTTGCGTGCCACCTTCGTCGAGGACTTCGACCGGCTCGCCACGACCGGCTCGCCGTCGGTCGTGTCCCCAACTGGCGAGGTCCTGCGCAATGAGCACCAACTCGCGAACACCGCCCTCGGCGAGGGCGCGGCCTTCGCTGAGAA
>DATCFS010000080.1:0-3176 GCA_036509375.1 Acidimicrobiales bacterium | reverse complement strand
CCCTGCTCTCGGAGGTGACGTTGGGATCGGTCTCACCAATGTCGCCTTCGGCAGGCGACGTCGACGTTGGCCCTTCGCCGCGACCGCCTCCGCCGGCGACCAGCGCGACGGGGATGACGAGGACCCCGTCTCTTTCGTACGCAGTCCCGAACGCTCGACTCACCGAGATGTTCTCAACCGCCCGGTTCAGTAGATCCTTGACGTCCACGCGACACCTTCTTTCGCCGGGCACCTAGGTGAGTGGCCGTCACGTATGGGGCGGCCGTCAATCGATCGTGCCCGTCGTCTAAAGAATAGTGATGGTCGTGTCACTCGTTCCAGTGACCACGACGTCGCACGTTTTCAGCGCAACGTTTCATCATTGGCGTTGACGTTCGAGAGTGCGAAGAGGCTCGTCACTTCGCTTCGGGGACGTAGTGCCGCTCGCCCGACTGATCGAGCCACACGCGAACAAGGCGGTTCGTCGACGGGTCATTGAAGACCTCCTCTGTGCGGCGCCATCCCGGCTGAGGTTTCTCACTTTCGCCGTGTCGACGCACGAAGAAACTCGCGACCAACAAGCCAATGAGCACCAAGGCGATAATCACGAAGACGACGCCCATGGAGCCCCTACGAGGGATTGCTGAGGGTGACCGCCGTGCCGTACGCGACGATCTCGGTCAGTGACTGTCCGACCTCCGACGAGTCGAAGCGGAAGGACACGACGCCGTGCGCTCCCAGGAGCTGCGCGTTCTCGATCATGCGGTCGAGGGCGTGGCGGCGACTGTCCTCTACCAGCCTGGTGTACTGCTTGACCTCGCCACCCGCGAGCGCCTTGAATCCCGCAGTGATTCCCTTGGCCATACCCATCGAACGAACGACGACGCCGAACACCATTCCGAGGCTCTTTTCGATCTGTCGATCTGGAAACGCGAGGGCTGTCGTAATTGGGAACTGCGAACCGCCAGGTTCGCCGTAGCGCGGTTGGCTGTCAGACATGCGAGTCGCTCCTCAATCTTCCCTGGCTCAAAAGGGTCAGTATTCCGGACGATACTCGACTCAGAAAGTTCCGGGTGCGACGCGCTCATAGATACGAACGGTCGCCGCGTTTGATGCTCGATTACTAAGTCGTTCGTCGCGCCCGGCATGCGTGTGAGTTTTCGAAAACTTAGCGGTTCACTGCGTCTCTTGTGGGCGGGATCACGCGTGGGTCAGGCTCCTCGCTACTCTTTTTAAAAACACACCTGAGGAGAGCGACATGAGTGGGTTCCCGTATGAGGAGCAGTTCGGTGTCAACAGATCGCTCCCCGAGAACGGCACGGACAAGGAGGTCATCCTGTCAATGTTGTCGACGATGTCGCAGGCTGAGAATCCCGTCTGGGAGGGCGGACAGTGTTCAGGCACGATGTACTGCGGTGACCACGATCACTACGACTTCTTGAATCTCGCGTTTTCCCAGTTCTCGTACGTCAACTCGCTCCAACGCGACATGTGTCCAAGCGCCACGAAGTTCGAGGCTGAGATCATCGCCATGACGCTCGACCTCCTAGGGGCAGGAACGCTCACCGACACCACGCCCGTCGGGCTCGTGACGTCGGGGGGATCCGGGTCGATTGCCCACGCCGTGCTGGCGTACCGCGAACACCATCCAACAACTGGTCGACCCAACATCATCAAACCCGAGACCGCGCATCCGGCGTTCTCTAAGGCGGGACATCTCTTTGGCGTCGACATGAAGATCGCGCCGATCGATCCAAGGACCACCCAAGTCGACCTCGAGTGGGTGAAAGCGCACATCGACGACAACACGATCGCGCTGATCGGATCCGCGTGCAACTACGGCTACGGTACCGTCGACCCCATCGGCGAACTCGGGGCGCTCGCCCTACAGCACAACGTCGGTCTTCACGTCGACGGTTGCCTCGGCGGTTTCATCCTGCCCTTCGGCCGCGAGCTCGGTTATGACATCGAACCGTTCGACTTCTCGGTACC
Source organism: Acidimicrobiales bacterium (assembly GCA_036509375.1). Lineage (GTDB taxonomy): Bacteria > Actinomycetota > Acidimicrobiia > Acidimicrobiales > RAAP-2 > RAAP-2. Next base: position 1,205 of record DATCFS010000080.1, on the reverse strand, counting down.
CGGGGTCACGTCTATCTCCGCCGACACTCATAAATACGGCTACGCACTGAAGGGCACCAGCGTGCTCTGCTTCGCCGATCAGGCGCTTCGAAACGACCAGTACTTTTACCTCACTGACTGGTCGGGCGGAAAATACTGCTCCCCGGGAATGGACGGATCTCGCTCCGGCGGACTCCTCGCCGCGACGTGGTCCGCCATGGTGCACCTCGGTCACGCGGGGTACCTTCGCTACGCCAAACAGATCTTCGAATCCTCGGCCGCGATGCAGTCGGCCGTACGTGAACACCGCGCGCTTCGTCTCATGGGTAAGCCGAGCTTCCTCTTCTCGTTCACGTCCGATGAGTTCGATGTCTACTTGGTGAATGATTTCCTGCGCACGCGGGGATGGAGACTGAACGGTCAGCAATATCCGAACGCGTTGCACATGGCCGTGACTCGTCCTCAAACGCAGCCCGGCGTCGTCGAGCGCTGGCGCAATGACCTCGCCGACGCCGTTGAGTACGCCACCAACCACAAAGACGACGCGCCGAAGTCGGGCGCGATCTACGGTGGCGTCGAGGGTGGTCCCAGTGAAGAGTCCGACGCGATCATCAAGTTCTTCATGGCCGACATGATGGACAAGCAGTCCTCAATTCCCTCGTAATGAGCGACGAAATCGAGCTCTGTCTCAGCATCGATTTGGGCACGGGAGGACCGAAGATTGGCCTCGTCACGCTCGACGGGGACGTCGTGGCGCACGAGGTTCATCACGTGACGACGCACTTCGGTGACGACGGAGCAGCGACGCAAGACGCCGAGGAGTGGTGGACGCTTATCTGCGACGCCACGAAGCGACTCCTCGCGGCGTCGCGTGTCGCACCATCTCGAATAGTGGCCGTCGCGGTGACTGGCCAGTACGCGTCGACGGTACCCGTCGACGTCGACGGCGTCCCGACTGGCCCGTGTCTCACCTGGCTCGATACCCGAGGTGGTCGGCACTCGCGCAAGGCCGTCGGCGGACCGTTCCTCGGCTACAACGCACGAAAGGTACTCCGCTTCGTCAAAAAGACGGGTGGCGCCCCGTCGACAGCCGGCGCCGATCCCATCGGTCAGATGTTGACGTTGTTACACGACCATCGCGACGTCGTCGCGGCGTCACGGTGGTTCATGGAGCCCGTCGACTATCTGACCATGCGTTTCAGCGGTCAAGCCTCGTCGACGCACGC
>DATCFS010000079.1:0-6093 GCA_036509375.1 Acidimicrobiales bacterium | reverse complement strand
CTCGGCGAGTTTGTCGTGCAGGGTCTGCTTGCGTGGGTCGAAGAGCGACCAGAGGTTGTCAATCAACATGAGCGCGACGATGACGACGATCGCGAGGTTGCCACCGATCAGTACGGGCACCGAGGTGTAGATGGCGACCATGCCCCAACGCTTGAGTGCCTGATTACGCGCCACAAGCGCACCCGAGGTCTGATCGCGAACCATAGTTTGGGCAACGCGGTTGCCAATCGTCTGTCCCCTCGTGCCCGAAATGAATCGAACTTGATAGACGCCCTGGGCCGCCACCCCGAAGATGAATCCCCAGAAGAGTCCGAGACCAGCGCCGATGACCGCGAAGACGAGGTACGACGGTAAGAACATGATGACGTTGTCGGAAAACGTGGCCCCGACACGGCGCCAAAAGCCGCAAAGGCGCAGACCGGTCGTGGGATCGTCGACGCCCAGAGTCGTCACGGACGTGCCGCAACTCTCACAGGTCGTCTCTTCGGTCTGGTCGCCACAGGTCGTGCATTGGATCCGACCATCTTGGTCCAACGGGCGCGGGCCCGTCCGGCTGAACGTTTCGGGACTGTGAACTTCGCACTCTGGGTGGTGCCCGTGAGCGCGTAACGTTGGCCCGTGACGCCAGATGAACGCTCCACTGACTCGGGAATTGTGGTTCGGCCCGTGTACCACGGCGCCGATATCGAACCTTTTGACGAGACGAGCGAGCTGGGCGAACCCGGCGCCTATCCCTACACCCGAGGGGTCCAACCGTCGATGTACCGGGGGCGACTCTGGACCATGCGCCAGTACGCCGGATTCGGGACCGCAGAGGCGACCAACCAACGCTTCAAGTTCCTCCTCGACGCCGGCCAAACGGGTCTATCGTGCGCCTTCGACCTCCCGACGCAAATGGGCTACGACGCCGACCACCTTCGCGCGGAGGGCGAAGTTGGCAAGGTCGGCGTCGCGATCTCGTCGTTAGAGGACATGCGCCTCCTCCTCGCCGACCTACCGCTCGGTGAGGTGACCACGTCGATGACGATCAATTCGACCGCCTCGACCCTGCTCTTGCTCTACCAGTTAGTGGGCGAGGAGCAGGGGGTGCGCGGCGACCAACTTCGCGGCACCATTCAGAACGACATCTTGAAGGAGTACGTCGCCCGGGGTACGTACATCTATCCGCCGCGTCAGTCGATGCGGCTCGTCGTGGACACGTTCGCGTACTGCGCCACGGAGATGCCCAACTGGAACACGATCTCGATTTCGGGCTACCACATTCGTGAGGCCGGCTCGACGGCCGTCCAGGAGATTGCGTTCACCCTCGCCAACGGCATTGCCTACGTCGAGGCTGCGCTGGCCGCCGGTCTCGTCCTCGACGATTTCGCTCCGCGGTTGAGCTTCTTCTTCAATGCGCACAACAATCTCTTCGAAGAGGTGGCGAAGTACCGCGCCGCTCGACGACTCTGGGCCTCGATCATGCGCGACCGGTTCGGTGCCACGGATCCCAAATCGACAATGTTGCGCTTCCACACTCAAACCGGTGGTTCGACGTTGACGGCGCAACAGCCCGAGAACAACATTGTGCGAACGACCATCCAGGCGCTCGCCGCCGCGCTCGGCGGCACGCAGAGTCTGCACACGAACGGTTTCGACGAGGCATTGGGTCTCCCGACGGAGCGCGCGGCGAAATTGGCGCTGCGCACGCAACAGATCCTCGGCTACGAATCGGGCATCGCCGACACGGTCGACCCGCTGGCCGGTTCCTACTTCATCGAGTCACTCACCAACGAAGTCGAACAGCGAGCTCGAGCGTATATTTCGGCGATTGACGAGCGTGGGGGGGCCGTCGCCGCCATCGAGTCGCACTACATGCAGGACGAGATCGAATCGGCGGCGTACGAATTCGCGCGCAGCGTTGACAGTGGCGCCAAGGTCGTCGTCGGACTCAACCGATTCGAAGAGAGTGAGACGGTAAAGGCCGACGTGTTTCCGATCGACGAGGAGCAACAGAAGGCGCAGGTTGCTCGCGTCTCGTCGCTGAAAGTCACACGCGACAACGACGCCGTTCGAGCGGCGCTCGCCGACGTAGAGGTCGCGGCGCGCGGCAGTGCCAACGTGCTCTATCCCATGAAGTCGGCGTTGGCCGCCATGGCGACGCTCGGCGAGGTTGCCGATGTGCTGCGCGCTGAGTTTGGCGTCTACCGACCGAACTAGCGAGGCAGCGGTTCGTGGTAATGCACCACGGTCGGTGGCTCGCTGTAGAAGATATGCGTCAACGCTCGCCACTGTTGGAAGAGATCACTCTCGCGAAACGACATGTGGGTCTCGACGCTGCCCCAACGAATGAGCAGGAGGTAGGTCGAACCGTCCTCGTGCTGACGACGAACTTCGGCACCAAAGCAGTCGGGCGCCGACTCAATGAGCGGAAGAGCGGCGGTAATCGCGGCTTCAAACTCCTCTTCGCGACCGGAGGTGACGGGCAGGACGGCGTGTTCGAGTATCACGAGCGTGACATTAGCCGTGCACGAAGGTGCTCATCGTTGGCGACGCCGATGGCCGTGTGGGCGAGCGCAATCGCTCCGTCCATTACCGCTTGATCGGCATTGGATGTGATGCACGCGGCGGTGAACTCCGGCTGGTGATTCACGGCGCCGTTGGTCGGGATCATGATCATCGGGTGGATGGACGGAACGACGAGCGACACGTTGGCCATGTCGGTCGAAATATTCGGCTTCGCCGTGCCCTCGTCATCGAGGGAGAAGTCGCGACCGAGTCCTTCAGCCGCGGCGCGGTAGTGCGCGAGGATTTCGTGGTCGGTCTCCATATGCGAAAAGGCACTGCCAATTTCGGCGATCGAGAGTTTCGCGCCGGTGGCGAGGGCACCGGCCTCGAAGCAGGCGTTGATCCGTACCCGCAATTCGGCCAACTTCGCGCTCGTGAGTGAACGGGCCATGAAGCGTCCGACGGCTCGACTCGGAATGATGTTGGCCGCCGACCCACCCTCGATCACGTAACCGTGAACGAAATCGCCCGGTCGAAGTTGTTGGCGCAGCAGTCCAATGGCGACTTGCGAGATGGTGAGTGCATCGAGGGCATTGATTCCCTCCCACGGCGCGGCCGCGGCGTGCGCCTCCTTGCCCTTGAAGGTGACGTCGAAGTGGTCGACGGCGAGACAGGTGGCGTCAAGTCGTTCGGCCGGAAAGGGGTGGACCATCATGGCCGCGTGGACGCCGTCGAAGTAACCGGCGCGAATCAGGTCGATTTTGCCGCCGCCACCCTCCTCCGAGGGTGTCCCGAGCAGGGTCACGGTCACGTTGAGTTCGTCGGCGACGGCCGCCAATCCAATGGCCGCGCCGAGCGATGACGCCGCGATGATGTTGTGTCCGCAGGCGTGTCCGACGTCGGGGAGGGCGTCGAACTCGGCGCAGTAGACAATGTGCAGATCACCGGTTCCCTGCGTGGCGCGAAAGGCCGTCGGCAGCGAGGCGATGCCGCGTTCAACACTGAAGCCGGCACTCTCGGCGAGGTCGGCGACGGCCCGGGAACTCTCGTACTCCTCGTAGCCGAGTTCGGGATGTGCGTGGACGAAGTGACTCAGTGCGACCAGAGCTTCCCCGTGCGCGCGTACCGCTTCGCTGGCGGCGATGGTCGTTCTCACTCAACGACCACGACGGTGTCGCCGGCGCTCACCGAGTCGCCGGCCGCCACGTTGATGGCGGTGACGACGCCGGACTTTTCGGCGTTGACCGAGTTCTCCATCTTCATCGCTTCGAGGATGACGACCGTGTCACCGGCCTCCACCGACTGACCGACTTCGACGTTGACCTTCACGATCGTGCCCTGCATGGGGACGGTCACGTTGGCCGAGCCGCTCCCAATCACACCGGCGTGGTGTTGACGACGGGGCTTCGCCGCCGTGCTGTACGAGCGGGGTAGTCCGTCGTCACTGAACTGGGGAACCCACAGGGCGACCGTGACGCGTCGACCGTTGACTTCGGCCGTCACGTCCTTGCGAGTGACGCCGTCGCCGATGGAAACGGCCGGGGCCACCGGCTGTGGCAACGTCGAGAAATCGAGTTCGCCCTCCACCCAGTTGGTCGAATGGGTTCCGTGCACGAACGCCTCGTCCGAGAGAATCACCACATCGGCCGGGAGCGTCGTGGCGACACCTTCGATCGTCGTCTCCTCGATCGCCCGGAGCATCCTTCGGCGCGCCTTCTCGCGGTCGGCGCCCCACACGACCAACTTGGCGATGAGGTTGTCGTAGTACTGCGAGATCGTGTCGCCGGCGGCGTACCCGGCGTCGAGGCGTACGCCCGGTCCCGACGGCTGGTCGAATCGCGTCAGCGTGCCCGGCGAGGGAGAGAACTTGCCACCCGAGGGATCCTCGGCGTTGATGCGCACCTCAATCGCGTGGCCGCTCGACTGGACATCTTCTTGCGCGAAGTCGATCGCTTCGCCAGCGGCGATCCGCAACTGCCACTCGACGAGGTCGAGACCGGTGACGAGCTCCGTGACGGGGTGTTCGACCTGGAGCCGCGTGTTCATTTCGAGGAAGAAGAATTCGCCGTCTTGGAACAAGAACTCAACCGTGCCGGCGTTCACGTAGCCACAGGCGCGTGAGACCTTCACCGCGGCCTCCCCCATGGCGCGACGTATGGTGTCGGGGAAATTCGCCGCCGGCGACTCTTCAATCAGTTTTTGGTGGCGCCGCTGCGCCGAGCAGTCGCGTTCGCCGAGCCAGAGCACCGTGCCGTGCGTGTCGGCGAGCACCTGCATTTCGATGTGCCGCGGCCTCGTGAGATAACGCTCGACGTAGCACTCGGCACGTCCGAAGTAACTCTGCGCTTCACGTTGTGCGCTCTCGAGGGCATCCGCCGCCTCGTCCGGGGAGTTGACGACCTTCATGCCGCGTCCGCCGCCGCCGTAGGCCGCCTTGATCGCGACGGGCCAGCCCACGTCGTTGCCGAACTTGACGACTTCTTTGGCGTTCTTCAGCGCTTCACTTCGTCCGGGCACCCCTTCCACGCCGACCTTTGCGGCGGCGAGTCGTGAGGAGATCTTGTCGCCCATGACTTCGATCGCTTCGGGCGGGGGACCAATGAAGGTCACCCCTCGTTCGGTGATGGCCCGGGCGAAGTCAGTATTTTCGGAGAAGAAGCCGTAGCCGGGGTGCACGGCGTCGGCACCGCTACGCGCAATCACGTCGAGAATCGCTTCAGTGTTGAGGTAACTCTCCGCCGCGGTCTGACCTCCGAGGGCGTAGGCCTCGTCGGCCAGGCGTACGTGCAGGGCGTCGCGGTCGAGTTCGGAGTAGACGGCGACGGTGGCGATCCCCATTTCGCGGCAGGTTCGCATGATGCGAACCGCTATCTCGCCACGGTTGGCGATCAGGACCTTCTTTAACACGCGCACCTCCGTTGAATGCCTGTTATTTTCTAGCACTCGTCAACAAAACCTAGTCTTTCACTATGTCTTCAATCGTTTGGCGAATCGAGCACTTCGTGGAGATCGACTCCACCAATACCTGGCTGGCGCAGAAGGCGCTTGAAGGTGCACCCGAAGGCCTCGTCGGCGTCGCCGACTTTCAGACCAAGGGTCGCGGACGGCTCGAACGGACGTGGGAGTCGCCGGCCGACGCGTCGTTGCTCTGCTCGATTCTGCTTCGACCCGACGTTGATCCCGATCAGTTGCAGTTGGTCGTGGCGGCCGTCGCCCTCGCCGCACGAGCGGCGCTCGTGCGACTGAGCGGCGTGCGTCCCGGCCTTAAGTGGCCCAACGACCTCGTCGTAGGTAGTGCGAAGATCGCCGGACTCTTGGCCGAGATCGTGTCGGTGGACGAGCGACTCGCGGTCGTTGTCGGCGTCGGAATCAATCTCACCCACGAGGGCCCGAGCGGCGTCGCCTCGACCAGTGTCCGCGCGCTCTCGGGCGTGACGATCACGGCGCCGGCACTGCTCGATATTCTCCTGGACGAATTGGCACCACGACGCGAACAACTTGAGAGTGCGTCCGGCCGTGACGCGCTGAGGGCCGAGTACGAACGGGCACTGCTCACGATCGGCCAGGAGGTGCGGGTGGAGCGCAGTGACGACTCGGTGACGGGCG
>DATCFS010000078.1:0-6741 GCA_036509375.1 Acidimicrobiales bacterium | reverse complement strand
CTTTGCCATTCGGTGACCTCCTCGTCGAGGTTCAGCGACGCGGAACCTCAGTAGCGCAGAATCTACCTTCGTAGCCCCGCTCGTGACGGGCCCACACGCACCCGACCCCTGGATATGTTTCGACGTCAATCGCGAGGGACCTCTGGCGGTTATTCGCCATCGCGATCGGACTCGGAACTGACGTGATCGCAATGTCGTATTTCCGCTAGTGGACGTCCAAGTTTGACGGTAACTTCATTCCATGGTCGAAAACTTCGAACGGTGTTACGCGGCGGTGCAGTCGCGTGACCCCCGGTTCGACGGCTGGTTCTACACGGCCGTCACGTCGACCCACATTTACTGCCGCCCGAGTTGTCCGGCGCACACGCCACTGCGAAGAAACGTACGGTTCTATCCCTCGGCCGCGGCCGCGCAACTCGCTGGTTTTCGAGCCTGCAAGCGCTGTCGCCCCGACGCCTCACCGGGATCACCCGAGTGGAATACGCGCGCCGACGTGGCCGCTCGCGCCATGCGACTCATAGCCGACGGTGTCGTGGACCGAGAGGGCGTCACTGGTCTCGCCTCGCAACTCGGCTACAGCGTGCGACAACTGGAACGAACGTTGCAAAGTGAAATCGGCGCCGGACCAATCGCCGTTGCTCGTGCGCAGCGTGCCCAAACGGCGCGCGTCCTCATTGAAACCACTGCACTCCCGATGACCGAAGTGGCCTTCGCTGCCGGATTCGCGAGTGTGCGTCAGTTCAATGACACGGTGCAGGCTGTCTATGCGTCGTCACCAACCACATTGCGACGGACGTCACGCAGCCATGTGGAAACATCGGGCGCCGGTGCGACCATCGTGCTGCGCCTCCCATTTCGCCAGCCCCTCTGTCCCGACAATCTCTTTGGACATCTTGCCGCGACCGCCGTTCCCGGCGTCGAGGAAGTGAGGGGGAATTCGTACCGTCGGACCGTTCGTTTGGCCCGCGGGCCAGGGATCATCGAACTCTCGTACACCCCCGAGTACGTCCTCTGTCGCGCCACCCTGAGCGACCTGCGTGACCTGACGGCGGCCATTGCGAGGAGTCGTTGGCTCCTCGACCTCGACGCGGACCCGACGGCGATCGACAAACATCTTGCTCAAGACCGCGGCCTACGGCCGCTCATCACAAAATCGCCGGGACGACGGGTTCCTCGCTGCGTGGACGCGGCGGAGATGGCGTTGCGCGTGGTACTTGGTCAACAGATCTCCACGTCAGCGGCGCGAACGCACGCGAGCCGCCTCGTCCAGGAGTTTGGCGAAACCGTCGCCGACAGTGGCGGCGGGCTCACGCACCTGTTCCCAACACCCGAAGCGCTGGTTGACGCCACGTTGGCGATGCCTCTTCAGCGCCGAGCGACCTTTACGCGACTGAACGCGGCGCTCGTACGGGGTGACCTCCTTCTCGGACCGGGGTGTGACCGTGACACGGCCCTCGAGGTTATGGCCCAACTCCCAGGAATTGGTCCGTGGACCCAACACGTCATTGCCATGCGGGCGCTCGGCGACTCCGACGCCTTTCCCGTTACCGACCTCGGGGTCCGTCGAGCGGCTGAAGCCCTCTCGTTCGGTGCGACGCCGGCGGCGCTGCTCGAACGCTCGCGCTCGTGGCGGCCGTGGCGGGCCTACGCCGTGCAGTACCTCTGGTCGGTGGACGATCACGACATCAATCACTGGCCGCCGCGCGAACGAATCGCAGTACCGAAGCGTCAACGTAAGGAGACATCATGACCACAACCATCACGACGATGGTCGACAGCCCCGTAGGACCACTTCGACTGACCGCGAGCGACGGCTCGCTGACGGGCGTGTACATGGATGGTCAGCGCCACGCGCCGATGCTTCCCGACGACCTTGGTCGCGACGACGCGTGGTTCGCCGACGTCGCCACACAGATCGACGCCTACTTCGACGGCGACCTCACATTGTTCGACGTACCGATGAAGTTGCACGGCACGGACTTCCAGCGTGCAGTGTGGCAACAGCTCACGTCCATTCCCTACGGTGAAACGATCTCGTACGGCGAACTGGCTCGGCGCGTTGGTAACCCCAACGCCAGTCGCGCCGTCGGGCTCGCGAACGGCCGCAATCCCATCTCGATCATCGTTCCCTGTCACCGCGTCATCGGCGCCAACGGGAGCCTCACGGGCTACGGCGGCGGACTCGAACGAAAGACCTGGCTGCTCCAACACGAGGCGACGTTCCGGCGCTAGCGACGCGGTGCCAGACTCGTTGCGTGGAATTGGAGAACGCGAGCATCACCCTTCAGCCGATGACCCTGCGCGACGCCTCGGCGATTGGGAGTGACGACCGGCTGGGACGACTATGGGCGCCCGATTTTCCAACCGACGGTGACGTACGGGTGGCTTCGCTCGTGGAGCGGGGCATCATCTCGCCCGCCACGCCGAGTTGGCCATGGGGGCCGTACGTGGTCGTTGATAACGAGAGTGGCTGCGCTATTGGCGGCATTGGCTTCAAAGGCGGACCCGACACCGACGGCGACGTCGAAATTGGCTACGGCATCTGTCGTTCCGAGCAACGACGAGGTGTCGCGAGCGAGGCCGTTCGTGCGATGTGCGGCGCCGCTCGCCGCCACGGCGCCCGCTCTGTTCTCGCCGAAACCGACCTTGACAATTGGGCCAGTCAGCGCGTTCTCGAAAAGTGCGGATTCACGCGAGAACCGGACGACGACGACCTCTCCCAGTGGCGTTATTCACTCTGACGGGCGCCGAATCCGGTCGTCACGTACGGTCCGGTTTGAGCGCGGCCTCAAAGAAATCTGATGAGTCCTTGACAAGGTAGTGAGTAAGCACTTACAATCATTTCATGATGGTTTCGACCCGACAGACCGCAGCGGAGCGCCGAGTAGCCGTACTGAGCGCGGCCGTCACTGAATTCGCGAAGGCGGGCTACGCCGGCACCTCTACTGACGCCATCGCTCTTCGCGCGGGCATCTCACAGCCCTACCTTTTCCGCCTCTTTGGTACGAAAAAGGACCTCTTCATCGCCACCTTCGATCAGGTCGGCACGCGGATCGTGAAGGAACTCTCGCTGGCCGCCGAGGGACTCGAGGGCCACGACGCCCTGCACGCCATGGGTGAGGCGTACGTGCAACTCATGCAAGATCCCGAGCTCCTCCAGGTGCAGATGCACGGATACGCGGCCGCCACCGGCGACCCCGACGTCGCCGCCGCCTGTCGAAAGACCTTCGAGGTGCTGTTCTTCTTCGTGAAGGACCAATTGGGACTCGACGAGCAGATGATTCAGGATTTCTTTGCGCAAGGCATGCTCATGTCCGTGATGTCGGCGATCAATCTGCTCTCCGTACGTGAAACGTGGGCCGAGTCGATCTGCCCCGGCCCGGAAAAAGTGAAAGCAGTGATGTCGATGTCCAAGGCGCTTCGCGACGGGGCGGCGGGCGCGGCGTTCGAGGACGCATCGTGACGACCCCTCTCTTTTTTTTCGCTGTGCAAGGTAGTGACTACTCACAACTAAATTTGTCCGCGATCAGGCAGAACTTGGCTCCGGACACGAATGAAGGAGCTTGAATGACCACCACACTGACCCGGCCCGACGTCCTTGAGCCATCGAACCGTCCGCACCCGAGGGTGCCTTCGACGAACCACCAGGGTGCGTGGGCCGTACTGATCACCGGCCTGGCGCTCTTCATGGCGTCGCTCGACAACCTGGTCGTCACGACCGCGCTGCCCGTCATCCGCGTACACCTGCACGCGGGACTCTCCGGCATTGAATGGACCGTCAACGCCTTCACCCTGACGTTCGCGGTGCTCTTAATGACGGCCTCGGCGCTCGGCGAGCGCTTCGGGCGTCGCCGGGTCTTCATGCTCGGCATCACGGTCTTCACACTCGCGTCCGCGGCCGCGGCCGTCGCTCCGACTATTTCGTTCCTGATTGCCGCGCGGGCCGTCCAGGGCGCCGGTGGTGCGATGATCATGCCGCTCTCACTCACCTTGTTGAGTGCCGCCGTCAAGCCGGAGCGACGTACGGCCGCGCTGGGTATTTGGGGCGCCATTGGTGGGGCGGCGATTGCGATCGGTCCACTCGTGGGCGGCGTCGTCACCTCCGGTTGGTCGTGGCACTACATCTTTTGGTTGAACGTGCCAATCGGCATCATCCTCGTACCACTCGCGTGGTGGAAACTCGCCGAATCGCGCGGCAGGCAGACGCGCCTCGATTTGCCCGGCGCGTTGTTGATCAGTGGTGGCCTCTTCGGCATCGTGCTCGGTCTCGTGCGGGGCAACGACGCCGGATGGAGCAGTGCCGGAGTGCTGCTCTCCTTCGTCGTGGGCGCCGTGCTCCTCGCGGCCTTCGCCCGATGGGAACTTCGCCGTGACGCACCCATGCTGAACCTGCGCCTCTTCAAGAACCGGGGATTCACTGCCATCAACGTGACCGCGATGCTCTTCAGCTTCGGACTCTTTGGGTCGGTGTTCTTCCTCTCACAGTTCCTCCAGACCGTCCAGGGCTACTCCCCGCTCGGTGCCGGCCTTCGCGTGCTGCCGTGGACCGGCATGCCGATGTTGCTTGCGCCGATCGTTGGCCTTCTCGCTCAACGTTGGGGTGGTAAGCCGCTGGTTGTCTCGGGAATGGTCCTCGAGGCAATCTCGCTGACATGGTTGGCCCTCCTGCTCACACCGACGACGCCGTACGCGCAGATGGTCCCGGCGTTCATCCTTGCCGGTCTGGGCATGACCCTCTTCTTCGTTCCCGTCGCGTCGCTCGTGCTCGGATCAGTGCCAAAGGAACTCGAAGGTGTGGCGTCGGGGGCGAACGCCTCCTTCCGCGAACTCGGTGGCGTCTTTGGTATTGCGCTCCTGGGTGCGGTGTTCTCCGCCAAGGGCGGTTATCTCTCGGCCCAGGACTACGTGAACGGCCTTCGTCCCGCGATGGTCGTCGGCGTCGTCGCCGTCTCGCTCGGCGCGATCACCGCACTGTTGGTACCGACTCGACGGGCGCTTTTCCCCCAAGCCGTCGCCTCGCTCCAGCGAATTGAACGGCTTCCACTCTTCGATACCGATTCACAAAGGAGTGCCTAGCTCGACACCGCGTACGCAATGCAGTCCGGTCGCTCCTGAGGACGTCAGCCGCTCAATCGGACGAAAGAGTCCAATCGTATAGTCAGGGATGCCGTCGAGAAATGAGACGATCGCGATGAACGAACAGTCATGGAACGGGCGAAACTCACGCGCACTCTCTGAACGCCGGTCGACGCGAACACTTCTGACGATCGTGAGCGCGCTCGCAATGACACTCGGTTCGCTCGTCGCCGGCGCGGCGGGTGCCTCGACTCTGACTTCGATCACGCTCGGCGCATCGGCCAATGGCAACGTCGTCACGCTGAACAAGGGCGAACACATCACCGTTGACTTAGCGAACGCCACGTGGAAGTTCTCCACGGTGGGCAATCGCAAAGCGTTGAAACTCGCCAGCCTGTCGATAACGAAGCCCGGCGCGAAGACAGGTGCCACCCACATCTGTCTCCCGAGTAACTGTGGCGACGTCTTCGCGAACTACTACGCACTGCAGCCGGGACTGATCCGACTCATCGCCGAACGGACCGGTACCGGATCGGCGATGTTGCATTGGACGGTCGTCATTCGCGTCCGATGACGGATTGTGGGCAATCGTCAGAGGAACGTCACGCCGATCGCTTGCTGCTTGCCTTGGTCGAAACCGGCCCGTGCGGTGGGGATGCGGGTCGTTAGATCCATCTGGTTCGTGCCCATTGCCGCTCGGGAACCGCCGTTCGGCGTGATCACCTCGACGTGGCTGCCCTGCTGGCGCAACGCCGCAACCTGGCTTGCCAAGTCCGCACCGGGCAGTCGGCGAAGTCCTTCGAATTGGCCTTCAGGGAGGGGCCCACTCCGTCCGCCTAACGGAGCGAGCACCACGACGTTCGCAAAGCCCGAAGCAAGGTCGGCGTTTTCGGACGAACGCACGCCGCCGTCGATATAGCGCTTCCCGTTGATTTCGACCGTGGGCGCCAGACCGGGAAGCGCCGTGCTGGCAGTGACCGCGTCCACCAAGTCGACACCGGAATCTCGGTCGAAGGCGGCCAACTCCCCCGTGTGCGCGTCGACGGCCACCACGATCATCGGCCCGTCTGGCCAATCAGTGCGAGGCAATCGGGCGGCAACGATGGCGCGGCGCTGCCCCGCTCCGGGTTCAAGTATGGCGTCGCTCTCCAACCCGAATGCGCCCATCGCACGTTGTAGATCGGCGAGTGACGTGGCCGCGGCGCCGATAGCTCTCATACGCTCGAATACCGTCGCCAATGGCAGGGACGGCAGCCGTTCTTGGCTCCGTCGAACCGAGTGGACCTGTCCTGACAAAATCGCCGCCAACAGTTCTGCCGGTGTGGTACCACTGCGAACTTGCGCCGCCGCGGTGGCCCCGGCCGACGTGCCGACGACCAAATCGGCGAGCTCAGTCAAATCGAGACCAGCTTCGGCCAAGCCCGCGATGATTCCGATCTCCCACGCGTTTCCAGCAGCGCCACCACCGCCGAGGACCACGGCGACGTGGCGACCCTCCCGAGGGAGCGGGGTACGTCGCGGCGATCCAGACGTGAAGGATTGGAAGTTGCCCCCGGTCGATGGGAGCGATTCATTAAATTGAGACATGTTGTGGTCCCTTTCAGGGCATCCGAGATGCGGGTACCCAGGGACCAAAAACGGCGAAGCTCTAGCGGCTCCAGCGTG
>DATCFS010000077.1:0-4406 GCA_036509375.1 Acidimicrobiales bacterium | reverse complement strand
ACCCGTCGGCCTTCAACTTGACGGCCAACGGATTGGTGCTGGTACCAGCAGTTCCCGAGAGCGCGTTGAAATTCGCGTTAATGAGCGACGGCACGGTGGTACTCGACTTCAACAGTCCGAAGCCCCACACGACGCCGCCGCCGATGGCCACGACCAGGATGACCACGGCCGCGATGAGAAAGGCGAGGCGCCGAGATCGTGGCGAATTCGCGTAATCGAAATCGTCGATGCCGCCACGAGGGCCCCGTTGCGAGACTCCCCCCACGCTCGACGTCACCCACTCGTCGGCCGGACGGGCGTGACGAGGCTCTCCCGGGCGGCGCGACGTCACGAGTGGCGTGGCGCCAGTGATCTGGTCGGGCGATGGCGGACGAAAACCGACCGACGTGCGCGGTTCGGCCGGGCGAAACGTTGACAGGAGGGGAACTTCGCGGCTCACCGGTGCGAGGACGAGCGGCGCGAAATCGCTCACGACCGCACCCAATCGACTGGCGAACTGCTCGGCGTCGAGGCGAAGTGCGGGATCAGACACCGCGGCCTGGGCGAGCAGCATGTCCAGCGTGCCCAGTTCGGGGCGCATCGGCAGTGACGCGTTGATGCGAGCTCGAAGGACGGCCTCCGGTGTCAACCCGTCAAAGGGCGTCGCGCCGGTGACTGCTTCGTACAGTATGAGTGCGAGCGAGTAGACGTCGCTCTTCGGTCCCGGGGGATCGCCGATGGCCTGTTCGGGACTGAGGAAGCGCACGTCGTCGAGCGACAGTCGCTCGCGGTAGGCGGCGCCGAGTCCGGCCAACGCAATGTCACTGACGCGCACGCGGCCCTCGTCGTCGAGCAACAGCTTCGACGGCTTCAACCCACCGTGGACAATGCCGTTCTCGTGGACGTACGCGAGCGCACCCGACACGTCGCGGCCGAGGCGCGCGCCGTCGTCAACGCTGAGACGGCGACCGGACGCCAGCACCTTCTCGAGCGACCCGCCGCTCAGGTACTCACTGATCATGAAGATCGAACCGGACTCTTGCCCTCCGTCGTAGACGCGCGCGAGGTGCGGGTGGCTGAGCGTGGCCGCTTGGATGATGCGATCGCGAAAGGCCCGACGGACGTCTTCGTGGCCCGCGAGTCTCGGCAACAGGACTTTTACGACCACCGAACGCTGCAGGGAGACGTCTTCGGCGAGGTAGACCTCGGCCGTCTGACCGACACCCAGCAACTCTTGAATGCGATAACGGTTGACCAGAAGGTGCCCGGGAGCGAATGTTGACGGTGCCATATTCGCTCCTAACCCTACCGAGATTGTGTCAGTTGAGTACGGTGCGCCACGTGCCCGTTGTTAAAAGCACCTCGAACTCAGTGGCGGGAATCATGGGAACACCGAGATCGGTGGCCTTGGTCACCTTGGAGGCGCCCGGTGCGTCGCCGACAACCACGCAGTACGTCTTCTTCGAGACCGAACCGGGTGACGTGCCACCACGCAGCACGATCGCAACTTCCGCACCGTCGCGCGTATAGCCCTCCACCGCGCCCGTGACGACGACCGCTCGACCGAGCAAGGTCTGTTCGAGCGAACTGGCGACGACGGGCTCGACCATCGACAGGCCGGCCGCCGCGAATCGCCGTCCCCGCTCACGGTTCTCCTCGTCGGCGAAGTACTCAACGACCGACGCCGCGATGACGGGACCGACGCCGGCGATTCCCGAAAGCTGCTCGAGCGACGCCGCCTCGAGCGCCTCGTAACTTCGAACGGCGAGCGCTAACTCGCGCGCCGCGACCGGTCCCACGTGGCGGATGCCGAGCCCGACCAACAGTCGGCTGAGTGGCATCTCCTTGGCCCCTTCAATGGCGCGCACCAGCGACCTCGCCGAGAGTTCGCCGAGTCCCTCCAGCGACGAGAGGTCGTCCTCGCGCAGCGTGAAGAGGTCGGCCACGTCGGTGATGAGGCCCTCGCTCAGCAGTTGCGCGACGCGTTGTTCACCGAGGCCCTCGATGTCGAGCGCACCGCGCGACGTGAAGTGCACGATCTGTTGGAGGATCTGCGCCGGACAGGCGGGATTGACACAGTACGTATCGCTTTCGTCGCCCACGCGCACCAACGTGGCGCCACAGGCCGGACAGGTCGTCGGGAACTTCCACGGCCCCTTCCGCCGGCGACCGGGTTCGGGCACGGCGGCGACGACCTCGGGAATCACGTCACCGGCTTTACGCACGATGACGAGGTCACCGGGACGTACGTCCTTCATTTTCACTTGATCCTGATTGTGCAACGTCGCCATGGAGACCGTGGATCCGGCCACGACCACGGGATCGAGCACGGCGAAGGGCGTCACTCGCCCGGTGCGCCCGACTGAAACCTCGATGGTGAGCAGGCGAGTCGTTCGTTCTTCGGGTGGAAGTTTTCGCGCGATCGCCCAACGCGGCGCTCGACTGGTAAATCCGAGTCGTGCGCGCAGAGCCAAGTCGTCGACCTTTACGACGACGCCATCGATCTGGTAGCGCAACTCGTGGCGATGCTCTTCGAACCAGTCGCTGCGCGCGACCATCTTGGACGTCCCGACCTGCGTCGTCGTTTCCGGTGCGGTGAGAAAGCCCCAGGCGGCCAACTGCTCAATGGTCTGCACGTAGCGCGTGACGTCGAGTGTCCGCTCAAGGTCGACCAGTTGGTAGGAGAGAAACGAAAGTGGCCGAAGCGCGGTGACGGCGGGATCCTTCTGGCGCAGACTGCCCGCGGCGGCGTTCCGCGGGTTGGCGAACTCCTTCAAACCGAGTTCACGTTGTCGAGTGTTCATGTCGAGGAAATCCGACTTGGCGAGGAAGACCTCACCGCGAACTTCAATGCGGCCGCGCGAGCCCTTCAACGTGACGGGCACGTTCTTGATCTGGCGCACGTTTTCGGTCACGTCCTCACCGACGCGACCGTCTCCGCGCGTTGCGGCCCGACGCAGCTGACCATCCTCGTAGAGGATGGAGAGCGCCAAACCGTCAATCTTCGGTTCGACGACGTAGACCAGTTCTTCGCCGTCGACACCCACGACCTTGGCCGTTCGATCACTCCAGGCCCGCAGTTCGCTGACGTCAAAGACATTGTCGAGACTGAGCATTGCTTCGGCGTGCACGACCGGGGTGAAGACCGTGGAGGCCGGGGCGCCAACTTTTTGCGAGACGGAGTCGTCAGTCCCGAGTTCAGGATGTTCGGCCTCGAGCGCGCGTAGTTCGCGAACGAGTGCGTCGTAGTCCGCGTCGGGAATCGTGGGGGCGTCGTGCACGTGATAGGCCTCGTTGTGTCGGGAAACCTCGGCGCGCAGACGCTCAATGTGCTCGGCGGGATTCACGTGGCTGCGACGATCGCGGCACCTTCGACGATCGTGGGTTCGCTCAGTCGGTACAGCACGACCGACTGACCAACGGCCACGGGACGAACCGGCTCGTGGAGGTCGATCCGCCATCCGTGGTCGTCGCGCAACGTGGCCAGTTGGGCCACGCCATGCGCACTCCACTGGGCGAGCACGACGGTACCGTCGGGCAGGGCTTCGTGCGAAAACGACAGCGAGTCGCGGTCGAGGGCGATTGACGAGATCAGAATGTCCTCCAGTCGTCCAACCTCCACGCGATTGTTCGCCAGATCGACGCGCGACACGAATCGTCGCTCACCATCTCGACCGGGCAGTACGCCCCGACGTTGTCCAACCGTCATAAGTTCGGCCGCGTGCGTCTCGCCAATTGCTTCGCCGCTCACGCCGTCGACGATGACGGCGCTGGTGAGCGAAATACGACTACGGAGAAAGACCTCGCGGCCCTTCGAGGCCTCGATGAAGCAGACGTCTTGACTGTCGGGCTTGTCCCACGTCCTCAGTCCCAGCCGCTCGCCGTGTTGGCGGACCTCACGCTTGTTCATCGCGCCGATGGGAAGCAACAGCATGGCGAGTTGGTGCTCTTGCAAGTAGCCGAGTACGTAGCTCTGGTCCTTCTGGTCGTCGGCCCCGCGCACGAGGAAGTGAGCGCCGCGGCGCGCCTCCACTTGCGCGTGGTGTCCCGTCGCCACTTTGTCGAATCCCAGCCGCCGAGCGCGCTCGAACAGCGCGTCGAACTTAATATGTCGATTGCACTCAATGCAGGGATTGGGCGCTTCACCTCGGGCGTGTCCGTTCACGAACGGCGTCACCACGTGACGCTCGAACTCCTCGGTGTAGTTGAACACGTGATGGTCGACGCCGAGCATTTGGGCGACGCGGCGCGCGTCGTCGACGTCGGCGACCGAGCAGCAGCCCGAATCCGAGACCCCACCCCAGAGTTTCAACGTGGCGCCCACGACCTCGTGACCCTGCTCGATCAAGAGGCCGGTGGCGACCGAAGAATCGACGCCACCGCTCATCGCGACAAGGACTTTCATGGCTCTAGTCTGCCAGTCGCGC
>DATCFS010000076.1:0-4525 GCA_036509375.1 Acidimicrobiales bacterium | reverse complement strand
TCACCGTCCGACTTCCCAGACAATCATTCGTCTGAGTACTCGGTTCCGACCCAAGGCCCCTCATCACGTTGCCGTGACGGTTGTGCGGGTGACAATCGGCTCTTCCCGCGTGCTTCGCGGTGCAGATCCCAATGGGATCAGGCTGTGGACAGAAGCAGAGCGGGCGTTGGAACCAACGGAGTCGCCGCGGAGTGTTCTCTAGGTCGCCAGCGGGCGAGGTTGATGGCCGCGTTGAGATCGCGGTCAATGGCCAAGCCGCAGGCCCCACACACGTAGGTCCGCGTCGACAGGTCGAGGTCGTTTCTGATCTCGCCGCAACCGGAGCACGTCTTGGAGTTCGGGAAGAATCTGTCAACTACTCGGACCTCGACTCCGTGCCAACGGGCTTTGTAGAGGATCTGACGGAAAAGTTCTCCCATGGCGGCATCGGAGATGGATCTTGCCAAGCGGCGGTTCCTCACCATTCCCGCGACGTTCAGGTCCTCGATCACCAGGATCTGGCATCGGTCCACCAGGGCCCTGGATCCTTGGTGGACCAGGTGTCGTCGAGTGTTGGCGACCTTGCGATGCCGCGTGGCGAGTCGGGACTTCGCTCGTTGGCGGCCCTTGGACCCCGGTGTGGTTCTGGCCAGGGCCCGGTTGGCCGCCTTGAGCTTGCCTAGCGCTTGCTTCAATGTTTTCACCCCCTCGAAGCTCTCGAATGGAACGCCGTTGGCGTCAGCGGCGACGCAAAGGGAGATGATCCCCCGGTCGACTCCGACGGGATCGGCGTGACGATTGGTGCGGCTGCGCTCGGCCTGGTGCAACTCAGCGGCGACGCCGGTGAGCGACACGGTCCACCGACCAGCACGCTGGGTCAGGGTGGCTGAGTAGACGTGGAACCGACCGGTGTCGATCATCCGGCGAACCTTGCGGCTAGAGCCGAAGACCTTGACTGGTCCGAACTTGGGCAGTCGCAGGTGTGAGGGATCGGTGAAACGGATGGGTTGACCCGAACTTGCCTTGCCTGGTGTAGCGCGGTTGCGCAACCGGAAGCTTGGCGTCACCTTTCCCTTGGCCTGGAAGCGGGGGAATCCGACGGGCGTTCCACTGCGCTCGCCCCGCCTCGACGCAGAGAAGTTCTCGAGCGCCCGGGCCGCGTCCACCGAAGCACACTCGAAGACGTCGTGGGGTAGTTCATGGCGCCAGACCAGGCCGCAACTGCCATCCTCGTTCAACGGTGAGTCATCAGCCTCGCCGTTCTTCCAGGCGTTGACTTCGTTAATGAACGAGAAGGCCGACCAGGACAGTGAAGGGGTTGATGGTTCGCACGTATCACCACTTTCGGAGTGAGCTTCTCGTTCGGCCGATCGGGCATCCAAGTTGGTTTTCACTCGAGCCAGGTGGTGGTTCACGGTGAAGCGGCGAGCGCCCGCACACTTGGCGAGAAGGACATTCTGCTGAACGTTCGGATCGAGGGCGAACTGGAACGTGACGGCTCTCGAGAGCGTCTGACCGGAGTGCGAGAAAGTCGGAGTCGTCGGTCGTGAGGCCACTGCGCCCAGTATGGGGACGAGGTGTGACACGGGTCGCGGGGAACGATCAGTGATGGGGATACACCGGTTCAGCGATTGGCCGAGTACGACAACTCCGTGAGCGACTGAGTTGATTCGTGCAACGGGCGCGAGGATGAGTTCGGGGCACAATGAGGGGTATGGAACTTCGGACCGAACGTCTCATGCTTCGAGAGTTCCGGCTCGACGACGAAGTCGCAGTTCACCGGTATGGATCAGACGAAGAGGTCACCCGCTACCTCACGTGGGGACCAAACTCGCCGACCGACACCACGGCGTATCTCAAGCAGGTCGCTCGCGAGGCGGCCCGAGAGCCTCGAACTTCATTCACCCTCGCCGTCGCGACTCTCGACGATGAGCTGATCGGCGTCGCCAACCTCGCCATCACCGGGGAAGCGTCGACAGGTGAACTGGGCTACGTCCTGTCGCGGGAATCGTGGGGACATGGCTACGCCACCGAAGTAGCCCGTCGACTCATCGTCTTGGGGTTCGACGAGCTGGGACTACGCCGGATAACGGCGACGTGTCATCCCGATAACTTCGCTTCGGCGCGAGTCTTGGAGAAGGCGGGAATGCACTTCGAAAAGACAATACGAGATTACCTCCGAGTTCGTGGAGGGTGGCGAGTCTTCGCCGTCGCGGCCAGCGACGAAGGTGCTGTCCACTCGGACTGAAGAGCTCCGCCGCGTCCGCTCAACGGGGTTGTCCATTGCGGTGCCAAAAGACCTACGAGTTCAGCACAGCGCCCGAAGGAGCTCGCTGATGGAAGCGACGTGCAGCCATCCGGTGGCTGAGGTCACGGTGTTCTCGAAGCAGCGCGCCAGGCGTCGCCGTCGCACGAGGTGGCCGTGGGCAACCTCAACCCGCCAGGCATGGCGGATGGGGCGAAAGACTTTGGCGCCGTGCTCGTTGCGCGGTGGCTCGTCCCATCCAACTCGGCGAACCTCGTAGTTGAACTTCGCTGACAACCGCGTGGCGGCAGACCGCGCCGTGCCGCGGTCCACGAGCACGAGTTCCAGCCGTTCGTCAGCACCCGTGAGGACCAGGTCGTCGAGTATCTGTTCGACGGCGCTGGCTTCGGACGTCGAAGCGGGCACCACGCGCACGCAGAGCGGCAGGCCCGTCACGTCCACGCAGACAATGCGCTTGGCACCATTGGTTCGACCATAGGGACCGCCCTGGTTGTGGAAGGTTACGCCCCCATTGGAGGCTCCTCGTGCAAGGTGGGTGTCTATGACCACCATCGAGGGCCGCGGGTCCTTTCGACCTAGGGCGATGCGCGACGAGGCGTGCAGCGCGACAAGAACACGGGTCCACGTTCCGTTCCTCGACCACCGACGAAACTGGGACCAGATTCTGGTCCACGGTCCGAACTCCTCAGGCAGGAAGCGCCATTGGCACCCGGTGTGCGAGATGTAGAGCATCGCGTCCACGACGTGGCGCAGGTCGGCTCCGTGTTTCGGGCCTCGTTTAGTGCAATGCGCAAGTAGGGGTTCGAGGAGGCTCCACTGGGCGTCGGTTAGGTCACTTGAATAGGCCACGACTTGATAGTGCCGGTCGTGGCGCTTCGGGCACTCGCCAAATAGAACACACGCTCTTAGAGGTGCAAACTAGGAGAGGACGAGCTTGAGACACTGAATGTTCTCAGCCTCCGCTCGGCGATTCCAGTTACGCATCGAAAGCTCGCTGTCGAAATTGGGAAGATGTGGTCGTGGAAGGAGTGAGAGGCCGCCCGCGGGGTCGGCCACGAACCACAGGAGGTGGTCCAAATGCAGTACTTCTTTTCCGTGATCGATGACACGAGCGGCCTTGTCACTCCGAGCGAGATGTCCGCGATCGACATCTTTAACCAGCGCCTCATCGGCGAAGGTCACTGGGTCTTCGCCGCCGGACTGGCAATCCCCAGCACAACCACCGTCATCGACAGCCGGGCCGGGGAGGCCATCATCACCGACGGTACGTTCACTCGCTCCGAGATCTCTCTAGACGTCAAAACCCTCTCACCTTCACCATCGCTACGACCTGGACGACGCCTTCGAACGTCGGCTACGTGCAAAGGTTGACCGAACGGATTGACGTACCAGACACTATTGTCAGCAGGTCAGGAGGGCGAATTCGTATCACCCACGGGTAACGGACGGAACTTCTTTGAACAAGCACTCGAGAGCAGGCGAAAGGAAGGGGAGAAAGCGCGTGCTCCCTTCGTTCCTCCTTCGCGTTCGTCCCACCCACCGCGTCACCGTTTCGCTCCTCGTCGGCTCCGTGATCGCGTTGGTCGTCTCGGGGATCTACGTACCCGCCGTCAGTTCGACCATCATCGTCGGCGCGGCGAACTTTGACGCGCTCGTAACTGACCTACCTCCGCTCGTTATTCCTTCGTTGCCTCAGTACTCGACGCTTCTCGCCGCGAACGGCTCGGTGCTCGCGACCTTCACCTCGGAAAATCGTGTACCCGTGCAACTCTCGTCCGTAGCGCCGATCCTCGTGAAAGTCCTCATCTCATCCGAAGACCGCACCTTCTACACGAACAACGGCATCGATCCACGCGGCATCGCTCGAGCGATACTCGCGAACCTCGAAGGTCGACCCATCCAGGGTGGCTCAACCATCACGCAGCAGTACGTCAAGAACATCCTCGAGCTCCAAGGAGGCGCAGCAGCATCACTCGATACGGTCCAGCGCAAGATCAACGAGATCGTCTACGCACGCCAACTCACGCGCGAACTCTCGAAGGATGAAATCCTCGAGGGTTATCTCAACACGGTCTACTTCGGTGCGCAGGCCTACGGCATTGAAGCGGCGGCGAAGCGTTACTACTCGGTGCACGCGTCGCAACTCGATCTCCAACAAGCGGCGATGCTCGTCGCGCTCGTCGAGGCGCCGACCTCCTACGACCCCCTCACCAACCCGACGCTCGCTCGAACCATGCGTGATCAAGTACTGCACGTCACGTACCTCAACCACCAGATCAC
>DATCFS010000075.1:0-4452 GCA_036509375.1 Acidimicrobiales bacterium | reverse complement strand
CGGGACGATTGCCCTCGACCGTGATGTCGAAGACGACGTCGGGGATGATGGCGAGCGCTTCGAGGAGCCCCATACCAACGACCGGGTCAATGAGGTTGTCGAGGAGCATGAGACCCCGGTGATCGTCGCCCAACCCGAGTTCTGTCGCCGAGCACAACATCCCGTTGGACGTCACGCCGCGCATACTGCGCTTCGCGATCTCGAAGCCGCCGGGTAACACGGCACCAATCGGCGCCAGCGGCACGTGGTCGCCGACCGAGATGTTGGTGGCACCACAAACGATCTCCAGCGGTCCGTCGGCCGCGTCCACGACGACGAGTCGTACGCGGTCGGCGCCGTCGATCGCTCGAATCTCATCAATGCGAGCGACGACGACTTTGTCGAGACCTTCTCCCACGAACTCGGTGCCTTCAACGACGAGGCCGAGATCGTCGAGGATCACTCGGAGTGCATCGGGCGTCTCGGTGATGTCGACGAACTCGGCGATCCACGAAAGTGCGATCTTCACGAGAACTGCTCCAAAAATCGCGTGTCGTTCTCAATGAGGGCCCGCATGTCGGCGATCTGGTGGCGCATCTGCGCGCAGCGGTCGATCCCGAACCCGAAGGCGAAGCCGCTCCATTCGTCGCCGTCAATTCCGACGGCTTCGAGCACCGCCGGATCGAGCACGCCGCACCCGCCGAGCTCGATCCAACCGGTGTGGGAACAGGTACGACAACCTTCGCCTCGACAGATCGTGCAGGTGACCTCGAACTCCGCTGACGGTTCGGTGAAGGGAAAGTAACCCGGGCGCAGACGCGATTCGATGTCGGGACCGAAGTAGGCGCGCGTGAAGGTCTCGATCACTCCTGCCAAGTCGGCGAAGGAGATGCCCCGGTCGACGACCAGCCCTTCAATCTGGTGGAATGTCGCCAAATGTCGGGCGTCGGGCGTGTCGCGGCGATAGCAGCGTCCGGGCATGACCGCGTGGATCGGCAACGAGTTCGTGGCCACCGCCTCTTCCATCAAGTGGATCTGCGTGGGCGACGTGTGCGTGCGCAACACCACGGTCTCGGGCTCACCGAGGTCAACGTAGAAGGTGTCCCACATCCCGCGCGCCGGGTGGGCCGGAGGGATGTTCAGCGCTTCGAAGTTGTACCAATCGCTCTCGACTTCGGGCCCTTCGGAGACCCGAAAGCCCATCGCGACAAAGACGTCCTCGAGTTCGCGCTGCGTTAGGGCCACGAGGCTCGGATGTCCCACCGACGCCGGCCAGGTCACGTTCGAGACAACCACGTCACCGAGGTCCAAGCGGTCCCCCGCCAACGACGCGGCCCGCGCTTCGTCGGTGAGCGCCGCCCGTCGACTTTCGAGGGCACCTTCGACGACGCGACGCGCCTCCTGGAGTCGGGCCCCGGCGTCCCGGCGGTCCTCGGGCGCGAGCACGCCCAACGACTTTTGCAATGACGAGAGTACCGATCGCTTACCGGTCAGCGAGGGTTCGGCCTCGCGCAGCTGATCGATTGCGGTGAGTCGCGCGATCGTGGCGAGAAGTTCGGCCGTCTGATCGGCGAGATTGTCCAGTGGCGAGGAGGTCATGACGCTTAAAGGCTAGGGGGTGGCGAGGTGGGAGTGGCGACTTCGAGTTGTCGCAACGCCTCGAAGGCAACGAGCGACGCGGCGACACCCGCGTTCAGTGATTCACTCTTGCCGGCCATCGCGATCGAGATCGCGCCGCTGAAGAGCGCGACCGATTCCCGGTCGAGACCGGTCGCCTCGTTACCAATGGCGACGAGCGTCGGGCGCGAAAAGTCCACGGAGCGGAAATTGATCCCTCCACGTACGACGGTCGCGAACGACGTGGCGCCTCCGGCACTGAAGTGGGCCAAGGTCCGCTCGAGCGTCGCCACGACCACCGGGAGGTGGAAGGCCGAACCGGCCGTCGCGCGAAGGGTTTTTGGATTGAAGGGATCGACCGATTGACCGGTGAGGATGACGGCGCGCACGCCGGCCGCGTCGGCCGATCGGATGATGGTGCCGGCGTTACCGGGGTCGCGCAGATCGTGCAGGACCAGCGTCAGACCGGTGACCGCTAACGACTCGACCTCGAACTGTTCGAATCGCACCGCGGCCAGAACCGGCTGGGGAGTCTGGGCATCGGCGACTTTCGCCAGTACGCCGGCGTCGAGCGAGAACACGCGCACGCCGAGCTTCGCGGCGCGCTCAAGCAGTGCGACGAGCGACGCGGAAGCGCCCTCGACGACGTCAACGTAGATGGCTTCAAACTCCACGCCGCTCTCGAGCGCGGCGTTGACGAGGTCGGGACCTTCGAGGACGCAAACACCCTCGCTCCAGCGCAGTGATCGTTTCTGGACGAGTCGTCGGAGTCGACGCACTCGCTGGTGTGACGAACCCAACGCCTCGATGAGAGCGTCCTACTTAGCCAGTGCGGCGCCAGCCTGGGCGACGATCGCCGCGAAGGCGGCGTTGTCGTTTACGGCCAGGTCGGCAAGGATCCGTCGATCGACCTCAATGCCGGCGGCGTTGAGGCCCGCGATGAAGCGGCTGTAACTCATACCGTGCGCACGGGTACCGGCGTTAATTCGCTGGATCCAGAGACGACGCATGTCGCCCTTGCGCGCTCGACGGTCACGAAAGGCGTACACCCCGGAGTGCTGGACGGCCTGATTGGCGGAGCGGAAGGTGCGACTGCGGTCACCGTAGTAACCCTTCGCCTCTTCAAGAATCGCCTTGTGATGCTTCTTGGCGTTTACCGCCCTCTTTACACGTGCCATATCGGTTCCTCTTTCCTAACTCGTTCTTTACAGGCCCATTAGGCGCTTGGTTTTCTTCTCCAACGCCTTGCTGAGGTCGGTCTCGCGGCCCAGTCGGCGCGCGCGTACTGACGACTTCTTCTCCATGAGGTGACCACGGAAGGCCTTGCCGCGACGCAGTTTCCCGCTTCCGGTCACCTTGATGCGCTTCTTCGCACCACTGTCGGTCTTCATTTTTGGCATCTCTACTCCTCTATCGACACTTCGGCCGAAACGCTCGGCACGACTACTTGCGGTTCTGCGACTAGTGGGCTCTCAGCCAATTTCGGCTTCGCCTTCTTCTCTGGTCCGAGGACCATGATCATGTTGCGTCCATCGAGCTTCGCGGCCGATTCGACCTTGGCGACGTCGTCCAATTTCTCGACAATGCGGTCCAGGATCTTCTTGCCGAGTTCGGGGTGAGCCGACTCTCGTCCGCGGAACATGATGGTGACTTTTACCTTGTGACCCTCGTTTAGGAACTTCTCAACGAGACGTGTCTTGGTGTCGAAGTCACCGGGACCGATCTTCGGCCGGTACTTCATCTCCTTGACACCCACGTTCAGCGTCTTGCGACGCGACTCCTTGGCCTTTTGGGCCTCGTCGAACTTGAACTTCCCGTAGTCCATAATTCGACAGACGGGCGGTTGCGCGGTGGGCGCAATCTCTACGAGATCGAGGTCGAGGCTTCGGGCCAACGCCAATGCATCACGGGTTGCCATCACGCCACGTTGGTTTCCCTCGTTGTCGATTAGGCGAACGGTCTCCACGCGAATACGCTCATTGACGCGGTGGTCTCCAGGCACTGTTGCGATAATGCTCTCCTTGCTCTCTGTGACGCCTCATTGGCGTCACCACGGCAAGCGGGGCGCAAAACTCCTGGGAACCCGGCGCACTCGAGTGACCAGGTGGACGTTGGCGTTGCCAACCTCACTTGCAATGAACTGCCCAAGTACGTTAGCAGAACCGAAAAGTCACGAAAACCGTGGTCCGGGCCTTCCGAAAGGCCCAACGCCGGGACCTCGGCGCTACGTTGGTGCGGTGACCGAGAGCGCTGAACACGACATCGACGAATCTGAAGAGATTGCGTACCTGCGCTCGACGCCGGCCTCGACCGTCCTCGGCAACCATTTCTTCGTCTTGTTGCAACTGGCCGCGCTGCAACTGAGCGCCACTCCCCCGAACCTCGCCGACGCACAACTGGTCATCGACACCATCGCCGCGATGCTCCAGGTCGGTGGTGAACGTCTCGGCGAGCACGTGGAGCTCTACCGCAACGCCCTGGCCGAGGTGCAGCAGCTGTACGTGCGAGCCTCAATCCGTCCGAGCGACGGGCCGCCCGATCCGGCGGACGGTTAGGGCGCGATCACGAAGGTGAAGTTGAGGGCGAGGCCACCCAACGGACTCCTCGAGGTGCGTAGTGATCCGCCGAGGCCCTCGGCGATATCGGCCATGATGCTCATTCCGAGCCCCGAGCCGCCCGTCTCGCGCGATCTCGACTGATCGAACCGACGAAAGCGCTGGGGGCGAACCCCGTATTCCGGCAGACCGCCGCCGCCGTCCTCGATCGTCATGTGGGCCCGGTCGCCACTTCGCTGCAGCGAAACCCGCAACGGCGTGTTGGCCGACGTGTGGCGAATGATGTTGCCGAGGGAGTTGG
>DATCFS010000074.1:0-3652 GCA_036509375.1 Acidimicrobiales bacterium | reverse complement strand
TCCCAGAAGTACGCACAGTAAGGTTATAGCAGATACGCTATCAAAACCCGAATGAAGAGCAGAAGAGCCGGCGCTTTCGCACCGGCTTTTATCTGCACTTCTCTTCGTGGCGGGGGCAAGATTTGAACTTGCGACCTTCGGGTTATGAGCCCGACGAGCTACCAGACTGCTCCACCCCGCGATGCGAAGTACATCCTAGCGGCTGACGGGCGCGCCTTCAATTTCAATCCCTCCTAACACGGCACAATCGCTCGTGCGTTCTTGGTGAGGTATTCCTATCGATCAATCGTCAAAATTCGCGCCGGCACGTAACTGAGCAAGTGATTTACTTCGCGGTGAGTGCGTTCTGCGCCAGCGTGATTTGATGGTTCATGGCATTGACGTCGGTCTGATAAAGACCGAGATTGCCCGCACTCAGCGCAGCCTGCGCGTTCTTGTAATCAGTGGCGGCCTGTGCCAAATAGGCCGCGGCGGTTTGACCTGGTTTGGTGCCTCCGCCAGGCGGCGGCGTCGTGCCACCACCGGGTCCGGTCGAGATGTTGGACCCGAGGACTTGCGACAGTGCTCCCGCGAGGGTTGGCTCGATCGCCACGTCTTGGTTGAAGACGGCAATCACGTAGCGCAATTGGGGTAGAGGGTTGGAGGCGCTCGTCACGTAAAGAGGACGAATGTAGAGCACGCTCTGATCGAGCGGCACCATGACGTTATTACCAAGTAACACCTTCGAGCCGTGTTGGTCGAGCAACGTGAACTGTTGGGCCGCCGCTGCGTTCTGTTGAATTTCCGAGTCGGCCTGCACCGGACCGGTCACGGACGTGCCTCGCGGCGTGACGTAGACGTGCAACTGTCCGTAGTTCGAAGGATCGCTGGTCGCGACCATGAAAGCCGTGAGGCCCTGGATGATGCCGGAGTTACCGGCCGGCACGAACGCGATATTTTCGAGCAACTGCTGCTTACTCTCCTGGGGCAAGGCGCCGACCTGGTACACCGGACTCATCGGCGAAAGTGATGTCGAGACAATATTGCCCGCGTTGTTCGTCACCGTCGTCTGGTTCAGCGATTGATTCGGTGTCCCCGAACCGGTCGTCGGTGAGATCTCCCAGCGGTCCGACGCCGTATAGAAGGCGCTCTCGTTGTTGATGTGGTAACGACCGAGCGTCGCGGCCTGCACCGAGAACAGGTCGGTCGGGTAGCGCAAGTGCGTGCGAATCGCGTCCGGCATCTGGCTCATGGGGTGGAACAACGTCGGAAAGGCCGATCGGTAGGCCTGCAGAATCGGGTCGTTCGGGTCATTGGCGTAGAACGTCATCGCACCCGTGTAAGCGTTCACGACGACCTTGACGGCGTTGCGCACGTAGTTGAAGCTTGCGGGAAGTCCGCCGGTGGCGACATTCAGGTTCGAGGCGTTCTCCGCGTACGGGTACTGATCGGTCGTCGTGTAGCCATCCAACACGTACTGAACCTCGCCATTGGCGATGACGGCGTAGGGGTGGGCGTCGAACGTCAGGAAGGGCGCCGCCTTCTGGGCCATCTGTTGCACGTCACGCACGAAGAGCACGCGACTCTTCGACGTGATCTGGTTGGAGATCAAGAAGTTGAAGTCACCGAGTCGCAGCGCCAAGGCCATACGGCTGAACAGTCCGCCAACGGCCACCCCACCGGTACTGGCGTAGTGCGTCTCGACGGGTTGGCCGGCGTTCTTACCCGAGTTGACCTGGTAGTCGAGTTCGGTCTGCTTCGTGTTGGCGACGATGTACCCGGGGTCGTGGATGGCGAAGTAGATCGCCGGTTGCGTGAGAACGGGCATACCGTTGGTCGACGACGGCGGCACGTTGGAGACGACGAACACGGGGTTGCCCGTCGTGTAGTCGACGGCGTTCGCGGCGAGCACGGCGGCACCGATGCCGTGCGTGTATTGGAGGTGCTGGTTGACCCAACTCTGTGACGGCAGGTTGCCCGGGCTGAGTTGACGTGCGCCAATGAGGACCGGTGTCAACTTCCCGTTGATGAAGTAGCGGTCGACGCCCAACGTCGAGAAGGTGTAGTACGAACGAATGGACTGACGGCGAGTGACGGTCGCCAACGCAATGTTGCTCGCGGGGTCCCACAGTCGGATGTTGTCGAGCGTCTGGGTGTCGGCCTTGATCGTCGCCTTGGAAATCGTCGTCGATCCGGCGAACGTGCTGTAGGTCACCTTGTCGAGTTCGAAGGCCGATTTCGTCGCCTTGATGTTTCGTTGTATGTAGGGCGCTTCTAGTGAGGCCTGGTTCGGCGTGACCTTCAGGGCCTGAAGGATCGTCGGGTAGAGCACCCCGATGACCAGGGCCACGAAGAGCCAGAGTCCGACGGCGACCGCCGGCAGCGACCAACCACGTAGGCGGACGTTGGCGAGGAGAATGAGTGCGGCCGCGAGGGATAAGAAGAAGAGAATCGTGAGTGCGGGCATGCGCGCGTGGACGTCGGTGTAGCCCGCACCCTGCACGAAGCCGTTATTTGAGTTGACGAGCTCCCATTTGGCGATGATGTAACCGACGGCCTTCATAAGGGCGATGCCGGCTCCGATGACCGAGAGGTGGGCCTTCACGCGCGGCGAGACTCGCGGCGTCACCTTCGTCGCTCGAATGCCGCCGTTCAAATAGTGGAACCCGGTCGTCACGATGAGCACGACGATGAGCGACACCAGCAGCCACGTCACCACGAAGTTCACGAACGGCAGGATGAAGATGTAGAAACTGAGGTCCTTGTGAAAGAGCGCGTCCTTCTGGTGAAAGGGCTGGCTGTTCGCGAAGAGCAGATACTTGTTCCACTGACCGGTCGCGTTAAGTCCGGCGATGAGACCCATGACCACGGCGATGGCGGCGTAAATGCGCTTCGCGTAGGGACGCACGACGTTCTGGAATCGGCGCACGATCTCGTCTTCGGGATCGAAGGAGAGGTCGCGGGCCCCGAAACGGTCGGTCAACAACAAGTTGCCCCACATCAGGAAGAAGAAGACGGCGCCGAAGGTCAACCCGAGCCCCACCTTCACGGTGAGCAGTGTCGAGAAGACCTTTCCGAGCCCGACCGAGGAGAACCACATCTGGTCGGTCCAGAGCACCGCGAGATTACGCAGGGAAAGGAAGCCCACGAAGATGATCGCGAAGGCCAGTCCGAGCCAAAATCGTCGCGAAAATCGACCGAGACGTCGCGGACGCGGCGGGATATCAGTCGGACTTCGCACGGGACGAGCCTAGGTCGAATTTCAGATTGGAATTACGGCGCACGCGCAACCGGCGTGCAGTGGCGGGTGGGCCGAACCGCTGGGAAAGAGTTGGCCGGCCAGGCGCTCCCCCGAAGCAGCGTCGAGGTCGCACGCGTCACACGGCGCGTCGTTCGGCGCGACGAAGAATCGGACGGTACGCCCCGCCGACGCCGCGAGGACGCCGATTTCGAAGGCCCGTCGTGCGGCGTCAGTGCAAAGACGCTCGACGCGCGCACCGCGCCACTCCTTGTACGCCGCATTGGCGCGGTCCGGTCCGTCGCCGCTGCCGTCAGCGAGGATTCGCTTTCGCAGCGCCAGGACAATCGTGACCGCCAGATCGGCGGCGCAGTCGTTCAACGCCGCGACGTCGGCCGGTCCACCGGACGCACCGGCCTCCTCCTTGGCGAAGTG
>DATCFS010000073.1:0-2504 GCA_036509375.1 Acidimicrobiales bacterium | reverse complement strand
CTGCGTCGTTGACCTGCACGCCCTCACTCTGCAAATCGAACCCGAGACCCTTCGTGTGCAGACGAACGACCTCATCGCGACGTACCTCGCCGCCGGTCTGGACCCCGATGTCTGCACCATCTTTGCCCAGAGTCTCGTGCCCTATCACGCGCAACTCAATTGGCTTCTCGAGTGCGTCGCCACCTACGGCGAACTGAGCCGAATGACCCAGTTCAAGGAGAAATCCACTCGTCAACAGGGCTATCGCGTCGGTCTCTTGACCTACCCCGTGTTAATGGCCGGCGACATCCTCCTCTACGACACGGCCGAAGTGCCCGTCGGTGACGATCAACGTCAGCACCTCGAACTCACGAGAGTCATCGCCGAACGATTCAACAATCGTTACGGCGAAACCTTCGTAGTCCCGGTGGGCGTGCAGCCCAAGATCGCCGCTCGCGTCATGGACCTTCAAGAACCGACCCGCAAGATGTCGAAGTCGATTGAGAGTCCGCTCGGTTCGCTGTTTCTCGTCGATTCGCCGAGTGAGATCGAGAAGAAAATCAAGAAAGCGGTCACCGACACCGACGGCGACGTGCGCTACGACTGGGAGCACAAGCCCGGCATCTCGAATCTCCTCGAGATCTATTCGAGCTTCAGTAACGAGACGCCCCACGCGGTCGCCGAACGGTACTCACGGTACGGCGACCTGAAGAACGACCTCGCCGAACTGCTCGTCGCGTCACTGGCGCCGATCCAGCAGCGCTACCACGAGCTCATGGCCAGTCCCGACGCGCTTCGCGACGTCGTCGTTCGTGGATCGCAGAAGGCGTGCGAGGTGGCCGGACCGGTCTACCACCGCGCGGCCCACGCGATGGGCCTTCTCTAAAGAAGCCCAACCCACCAATTCTCAATGGCGCTGAAGAACGTGTTGCCGAAGTTGAATACGAACTCGCTGAGGATGACGAAGACCATCACGAGGGGCAGCGCTCGCGCGCGCCAGTGATAGTACGTCCCGAGGTGACGGATCGGAACGAATCGCTCGATGACCGCCGATCCATCGAGCGGCGGAATCGGTAGCAGGTTGAAGGCGGCGAGCAGGAGATTCGAGATCCCGAGGGCGTAGCCAATATCGAACAGCGTGGTGTTGCGATAGAAGATCGTCGAACCCTGCACCTGGGCGCCCGCGCGCTTGCAGAGGTAGAGACCCAGTGCGGAGAGCACGATGTTCACGAAGGGACCGGCGAGCGAGACGTAGAGCGACTGTTGACGTGGCTTTCGCAGTCGTCCAACATTGACGGGCACCGGTTTGGCGTAACCAAAGGGCGGGAGGTGCACCGCGAGCAACAGCGCCGGCAGGAGCAACGTGCCGAAGGGATCGACGTGGCGGGCGGGATTGAGTGAGAGTCGCTTGGCGTCCTTCGCCGTCGAGTCGCCAAAGAAGTTGGCCACCCATCCGTGACTCACTTCGTGGAGGATCACGGACGGCACTAACGCTATGTAGAAGTAATAGGTGTGAAACATGACGGCCTTCGGTTTAGTCGTGCGCCCGAGGGTGGGCGTTCTGGTACTCGCGCTTCAACGACGTTACCGCGACGGCGGTGTAGATCTGCGTCGTGGAAATAGAGACGTGACCGAGGAGCTCTTGCACGACGCGGATATCGGCGCCGTGCGCCAGCATGTGCGTGGCACAACTGTGGCGAAAGACGTGCGCGCTGATGCGCGATCGTTCAATCCCGACGGTGAGCGCCCGCTTGTCGATGATGAGGTCGATGCCCTGGCGCGACAGACTTCCGCCGCGTGCATTGAGGAAGAGCTGGGTGTCCTTACGCGCCTGGGGAAAGGAGGAGCGTCCGCCGGGGCCGAGGTAGCGGCGAAGCACCGTGGCGAGCGTTGATCCCATCGGCACGAGGCGCTGCTTCGAGCCCTTGCCGGTGAGCAGGATCAACTCTTCGTCGAAGTCGAGGTCGCCGAGCCCAATGCCAACGACTTCCGAAACGCGCGCCCCCGTGTCGTAGAGCAGCTCGAGCAGTGCGCGGTCGCGCAGATCACTGGGGCGGTCGTCACCGATCGAGTCGAGTAGTTCGGCCACTTCCTCCTCGCCGAGTGGTTTGGGCAGTGTTCGCCCTCGACGACCGCCACGAAGGCGCGCGCTCGGGTCGACGGCCAAGTAGCCCTCGACGACGAGGAAGGCGAACCAGCCCCGAATTGAGGCGACCGACCTCGCAATCGAGCTCTCGGCGCGCTTTTGGCGGCGCAGTGAGTTGCCGTAACGCTCGAGGTCCTCCTCACGCAGGGAGTCGACCGTGAGCTTCTGTTTGGTCATCCACTCGCGCAGCCGGGTGATGTCGCGACGATAGGCCTCGATTGTCGCCCGACTACGACCCTTTTCGATCGTCAGCCACTGCAGGTACTCCTGAAGGTAGCGATCACTCGACGTCAAAGAACGTTCCAAAGACTCGGTTGAGCGCGACGACCATGGTGCTGTCGATCGCCAGTTCGCTACGCAGCGTCGAGCGCAGTTCGCC